>JAPKZC010000048.1 GCA_026394025.1 Candidatus Solibacter sp. | reverse complement strand
CTTCGGGGCGCCGGCGCCGAATTACGAAACGCTCACGGAGGCGCCGGCGCCGCCACTCGACCGCATCCCGCATCTTTACTTTATGGACCCGGTCGAAGGGCGAGATCCCGACGGCCGCCTGGTGGAGCCGGATTTCGTCGTCGATATGGGGCCGGCCTGCGCCCGCAAGCGCGCCATGCTGGCGGAGCATGCCAGCCAGCGCATCTGGCTTCAGCAGCATCACGGCACGGACGATTACCTGGACGAAATGGAACGCTGGACCCGCCAACGCGGACACCTCGTGGGCCTGCCGTACGGCGAGGGATTCCGCCGGTATCGCGGCCACGCCTACCCGCAGACTTGCCTGCTGGAAGAATGGCTCGGGGCGGCAGCGGTGAAATTCGAAAAGGCCGGTTTCTAGGCCGCGGGCGGCATGTTGAGCCGCTTTTCCACTTCCAGAATGCGGGACTCGACCGCGGTGAGACGCTGCCGGAGCGCGATGTCCGATTGCTCGCCTTCCTTCAGTTTCGCATCCGTGGTCTGCGCATAGCCGTAGAACGCCTTAAGGATCTCGGTCTGGCCGTCGCGCATCGTCTCCTTGAGGTCGTCGAAGTGGTGCTGCATTTCGCTACGGAGTTGCAGCAGGTCGCGTTTGGTCGCTGGTGCGTTCAAATCGTCCATAATCCCTCCCTACATCATACGGGAAAAAGATCCCGCGAGGAATTACTTCACCCGGCTGCAGCACCGTTCAGTGCTTGCCAGGTTCGATCGCCTTGCCGGCTCTCTGCGCCAGGATATAGGCCTCGATTGCGCGCATCCTGGGGTCATCGTCGGCCAAGGGTTTGCCCTTGGTGGGGTTCTGGATGCACCAGTTGATCATGTCCCGCAGCAGCGCCACACGCTGGAGTTGGACCTGGTATTTGGGATAGGTTTCCGGGTGTGTGTTGGAGGCGTTGGGGTGGCACATATCGCAGGAGACGCCGATGGTGCCGCCAAACGCGTCCGCGTCGTGGAAGATGCGGTTCCCTTCCTTAATGAACTTCTCGGTCTCCAGCTTCCAGACCAGTCTGTCGCGTTCCGAAAAGCGGTTGTAGACTTCACTTTGCTTCGGTACCGCCGCCGGCGCCGCCGGCTTCTCCGCGGCTGGGGCGGGCGGCGCGGCCGATTTCGGCGGGACATTCTGGGCCAGCAGCCAGCGGTTCGCCGGGTTGTTCAGCCGCCACTTTTCCAGGAACAGGTTCGCCGCTGCCTGCGCGCCGCTCCGGTCGAGCTTCTCGCCGGGCTTGAGGCCGGGAACCGTCATTTCGGTCTTCCCGTCGCACAAGGTAACGGTTACGCTATCCGGTGGGGCCGTCTTCTCCTGCGCGGTGAGACGCATCTGCATACTGCCCGCTGCCGCAGCGGCGGCGAGCGCGATAACAACGAGGTATTTGGACCGGCTCATAGCATCATTCCTCCGTCTCTCTCAATAGGTCTTGAAGGTGGGAGCCGGGGGACGGTCCACCTTGCCTTCGGATTTCAGATAGCTGGCGGATACCGTGACGGGGTTGCGGTCCCAAAGGCTGTACACCTTGTTCACCAGTCCATCAGCCAGCACGTCCACGCGCCCGTCACCGCAGCCGTCCAGCGGATTGAACGGATTGGCGCGGCTCATTTCGACCGTGATCTTCGGCAAGCCTTGCGGCGCATACGGCCACGGCCAGGCGGTTGACAGCAGGCCGTGGAAGGAAATGTTGCCGATCCGGTTGCTCAGCATTTGATGCGTGTGGCCGTGAATCACCGTGACGGTTTCAAAGGGTTGCAGCAGCGCCTGAACCTGCTCCGCGTCGTCCGTCCAGAAGTTCCACGGCTTGTAGAGCTTGTAGAGCGGCGAGTGCGAGAAGACGACCAGCGGAGTCTTCTTGTCCACCTTCTCCAGATCCTTGGCGAGCCAGGCTCGCTGCGCCGCACCCACCTCAAAGGAGGATTGGTTGGAGTTGTCCAGGCCGGCAACAGTCTTCATCCGCTCCATCGGGCTCAGACCCTTGGCAGTCCAGAAGTCCTTTTCCACGACACTCATCAGTACGGTGAAGTGAACGCCCTTGTGATCGAAGGAATAGGTCGGCTCGCCGAACAATTCGCGCCACCTGACGCCCAGATCCAGATACCAATCGTGTTCGCCCACCATCATCCGCACGGGCGCCTTGATGTCCTTCAGAATCTGCCGCCCGATCTCAAGTTCCTCGGATTGACCCAGTTGAGCCAGGTCGCCGCCGAAGAGCACGAAGTCGGGTTGGGGGTCCAGCCGGTTGACGTCT
>JAPKZC010001111.1 GCA_026394025.1 Candidatus Solibacter sp. | reverse complement strand
CGGATTCGGAGAGGGAATCGTTAATCGCGTTTCCCAACTCCTGCATGAGGTGCTTCAATGGCTCTTCCACAGATTCCCCTTAATGGCAGATGCGCCGGAGACAACCGGCGTTCCACCTGTGGGTCCGCATCCACCCGTTCCGATTGTAGTGGACCAAACCGGGGTTCACAAGCGCGTCCCCAAGCAACAATCGGCAATTTCGCACGGGGACATTACCGGGCAAACCCCAATTTCCACCTTTTGTTACGATGTGGGTGTGTGGAAGCATGTGACAGCGCGCAGCGGGCGGGAGTTCGTGAAACATGTGGTGCCCGCCATCCTGAAGCCGGCGCGGACCCTCTGGAATGAGGTTATCGGGTTTGTTTTCATCTGCTTCGCTGTAGTTTTCGGATTCAGAGCGGGGCGTTTGTATCTGGATTTCACGCGCGCCACCGGCGAGGCGGCAAGCACGGACTTCTTCCGTTTCCTGGTGGCCGCATTCTGTACGCTGCTGATGCTCTGGTTCGGCGTCACTTCCTTCCTACGCGCCCGCAAGATTTCCCGATCATGAACGAGCGTCCCGGCGACCCTGGCGAATTCCCGTACACACGCGGCAGATCGAAGTTGCAGGCCAACTACGGCGACCGCTCGATACGCTGTTGAACTTGTGACGCGGTGTACTCGCTTATCCCCGCGCTTCCAGCACCCACGGATTCCTGCGCAGGAATTCCAGGGTGCGGACGATCCCTTGCCGGATGGTCAACTCCGGCTGCCAGCCCAGCCCCCGGATGCGCGTGCAATCCAGGAAGATGAACGGGCTGTCTCCCACCCATCCGCGTTCGCCGCCCGCGTATTTCAACTCCGGCGCTACGCCCAGGTGCCCGCCGATCCAGCCGATGGAGTCGTTCACGTGGCAATACTCATCGGTGCCCAAATTAAAAATGTTCACCGTGTCCGTGCATCGCTCCGCAGCCAGCAGGATCGCATTCACGCAATCCTGCACGTAGAGGTACGATTTGCGCTGCCGCCCGTTGCCGAGCACGTCGAGCCGATCCGGATGCTCCAGCAACTGCCGGTAGAAATCGAACACGTGCCCGTGCGTGTACCGCTCTCCCAGAATCGACACGAAGCGGAAGATGCACGCCTGATACCCGAAGGCCGTCGCGTAGGCCGCGATCATCCCTTCGGCCGCCAGTTTCGACGCGCCGTACAACGAGGTCTGCACCGGAAACGGCGCGGTTTCCGGTGTCGGAAAGATCTCCGCCTCGCCGTACACGCTCCCCGTGGATGAGAATGCGATGCGCCGCACGCCCGCGGCCCGCATGGCTTCCAGCACGTTCCAGGTGACGATGGTGTTCTGCTCCAGGTCGCGTCGGGGATGGTCCGGGCCAAAGCGCACATCGGCATTCGCCGCCAGGTGGAAAACGAAATCGGCGCCCGCCATGGCGCGCGTGACGGCGGCCAGATCCAGCAGGTCGCAATCGATCAGGCGGAACCGGGGATTCGCCTCCGCACCCTCCAGAAAGCGCCGGAAGCCGGTGGAAAAATTGTCGAAACCCGTGACGTTGTGCCCTGCCGCCAGAAGGCGGTCCACCAGATTGCTGCCGATGAATCCCGCCGCTCCCGTAACGAATGCTCTCACTGCAGTCTCCCGCCGAACCGGTGCTCCAGCCCGATCCGGAAAATGTCGCGCACGTTGCGCAGATTGCCGCTGACCAGGTTGAGCCGGCTATCGGCGTCGTCGCGCCAGCGGATGGGCAACTGCTCGATCCGGTACCCCAGCCGCCGCGCGATCGCCAGTATCTCCACGTCGAACATGTAGCCGTCGATCTTCTGCCGCCGGAACAACTCCTTGGCCACCTTATGCTGGAAAAACTTGAACCCGCACTGGGTGTCCTGAATTCCCGCGAGGCCGACCACTGTCTGCATAAACCAGTGGAATCCCACACTCCCGGCGCGCCGGTAGAGCGGCTGCGCCCGTTCAATGACGGCGGCGCCGCGGCGCGACCCGATTGCCATATCCGCGCCCGCGGCCAGCAGCGGACGGAACTTGTCGAAATCCTCGATTGGCACCTTGTTGTCCGCGTCCGCATAGCCGATGACGGTACCGGAAGCGATGGCGACCGCCTCGCGGATGCCAAGCCCCTTGCCGCGCCGCGCGTCCGCGCCCGTAGCGTGCAGCGCCGGATTGGCTGAGGCCATATCGCGCACGATTTCCCGCGTGCCGTCGGTGCCATCCGCCGCCACGATAATCTGGTAGCTCAAGCCACGGCTTTCGAAGTAGCGAACGGCTTCGCCGATGGTGACCGGAATGACACGGGCCTCATTGTAGGCCGGCAGAATCAGGCTGATCTCGGGAGTCATTTCGAGGAAGCCTCATTGTAGCGTGCCGCTAACGGGCGGGCGGCGATTGCGCGGGGGGGGGTACCGCCTGGCCCGGCCTGGCCTTCCCTTCTCCCGTCCCGCTTGGGATAATGGGGTCCTCAATAAGGAGACCCATGTTCACGAACCGTACGATGGTTGCCGCCCTGAGTATTACCGTCTTTTCAGCTTGCCACGGCGTTGTTGCCAACGCGGGCTCCGGCGCCGCCCAACAACAGGCGGCCAAGAGCGGCGGTCCCGTTCTCGGTAAATGGGAGTTCACCGGCAAGGACAACACGGGTCTTGCGTGGACCGGTACGCTTGCCATCGAAAAGCTCGACACGAACCGGTTCGACGTGAACAAGTACCACTCCCTGTGCAGCCTCGAAGTACAATCGGCGGATCCGAGTAAGGGGACTAACGGGGTGGAGGCGCCCTGCAGCTATGACCCGGGTACGCGCGCCGTCTCGTTCAGCACCGGAATCAGCACTATTCACTCTTATACCGCCGTCCTCTCCAGCGACAGCAGGAGCCTGACACTGGGCAAGTGGACCGACTCGAAAAAGGGCGCCAGGCAGAGCGACAGAACCGGAGATTGGTCGGCGAAGCTCAGGCAATAGGCACCGCGGCGGTTGTTCCGCGAGCGGGTAACCGGAAGGCGCCGCGATGACGGGACGCACGATACCCGGCAAAGGGGCCATCACCTTCTTGCTTGTCTCCTGTCTAAGTGCTCATGTTTCGACTTGTACTAACCATCGTCCTGGCTGTTCCCGCGGTTGCCCAAACTGTCCCTGGGCTTGGCATTCCGCCGAGCGGTAACAATCAAAAAGCGTTTGTCACCCAGTTCATCGGACCCGTGCGCATCACTATTGACTACTCCAGCCCCGCCGTTCATGGACCAGACGGCAAAGACCGGCGCGGGCAGATCACAATTGGCATTCGTGCAGTGCTGTTCCTCGTTGAAGCCCCTACCCGCGGGGCTGTGCCGCTCCGCGCCGGAACTGCTGCCGAGTTACAATCGCGAGGTAGCGAACGGGCCGAGCGGATTCTCGTTACGGCCAAGGCGAGAGGCTGATCATGAGTCTTCGGACACGATTGCGCGTTCTGCTTTTCACCGGAGCCGCCCTCGGCATCGGACTTCTTCGGCAGACTGGAACCGCCCAGGATGCGGCACAAGCGAATGGACCGGACCCACGGGAGATTCCTGTTCCGCCTATCAAGACTCCGATAGGGCATCTGCCCGGGGTAGAGGAATTGCCGGTACACAAAGAAATGCCCGACGTGCTGGCGACCAACGGCAGTTCGAAAGTCGCAACCCGCTCTCAATGGCGACGGCGCCGCGAAGAGATGAGGCGCATGCTCTCCTACTATGCGGTCGGACAGATGCCGCCTCCGCCCGGAAACGTGAAGGGGAAGGTAGTCAAGTCTGAGACCATGCCGGATGGAACGGTCAATTACCGTCTGGTGCACCTGACGTTCGGCCCCGCGGAGAAGCTTGGGTTGGACATTGGCATCTTCACCCCGGCCGCGGGCGGCCCGTTCCCGGCAATTATCCTGCAGGGCGGCACGCCTCCAGGAGCGACGGCGCTGCCCCGTCTGCCGCAGGGGCCCAACCAGGGACGCGGCGAAAACGTGTTGCTCCTCGTGGGTCCCGCGCTCGGATCCGAGCCGGCTGCAACTCCGCCCGCGTCGGGCAGTCCCGCTGGCGCCACCCCCGTTCGCGGTGGATTCAACGTTCCGGTCACTGCGCAATCGACCGCGGCGCAGCGCGCCGATGTCTTCCGCCGCGGTTACGCACTCGTCTTGTTCAATCCGAACGACTGCGCTGAGGACACCACTCTGCGCAATCCCGACGGTAGTTGGGCATTCCGAAATACGCGCTTTTATCCCGTCTACCCCGGCTACGATTGGGGAATTCTCGCCGGTTGGGCATGGGGCGCCGCCCGGGTCGCCGACTACCTGGAAACGGATCGCTCCATCGACAAGACCAAGCTCATCATTACCGGCGCTTCGCGGAATGGGAAATCCGCCATGGTAGCGGCCGCTTTTGACGATCGATTGATGGGCGCTCCTGTGGTGACGGGCGGGGGCGGCGTTGGCGCGTACCGGTTCGCCGGTCCACGCAGAAGCGAAACTCTAGATGTGATGCAGAAGAAATATCCGAACTGGTTTTCACCGAATCTGCACGAATTCTGGGGACGACGTGAGAAACTGCCGTTCGACCAACATTGGTTCCTCGCGCTGGCCGCGCCCCGGCCGTTCATCGCGCTCGAAGGAATGACCGACACGATTTCGCTGCCGGAAGCCGTCCGGCGGTCGGTGCTCGGCGCCAGGCCAGCCTATGCCCTGTTCGGCATGGAGGACCGGCTTGGTGTCAACTATGCCAACCACGGTCACGCGTTTACCTCAGAGGATTGGACCGCATTAATGGACTTTTTCGATAAACATCTTCGGGGCAAGAAGATCGACCGCCGCTTCGACCGGTTCCCGACAGAAGCGGAATTGGACGCCGCTGCCTCGGTCGCAACCACCGGCCGCGGTGCTGGGGCGCCTCAGCCTCCACAACAGCCCGGCCGCAAGTAAAAGAGGTCTTGGACTCATGCGGGTGCGCGTCCTACTTGCGGTGATTGCTGTTTCAGCCTGGCCGGCACTTGCTGGGCCGGGCTGGGCAGACGACGCCCGATCCGATCGGGCGCGTGCCTGGGATGCGCTCCGCGCGAAGCTGCCGGAAGCCAGATACCTGCGCCACTCGGTTGCGGTTGAAGCGATCATGCGCGAGATGGCGGTGGCCAGGATCGACGACGCGGACCAGTGGGGCCTCGCGGGCTTGCTGCACGACATCGATATTGGGGAGACCGCGAGCGACCTCTCCCGGCACGGGGTAGTTGGGGCGCAGATCCTTCGTGACCTGGGCTTCAACGCCGCCGTCGTACATGCGGTCAACGCGCACGACGCTCGTGCCGGTGTCGCCCGCACGAGCAGGCTGGACCACGCCGTCTATTGCGCCGACCAGGTTTACTGGTTAGTGGCGGCCACCGGCCTCAGTTTCCCTTCGGACAAGCTCAACACAGCGCTTCCCGCGACCGTTTGGGAGCAAGTCCAGGCGGTTCACTCGAAGAGACCCGTGTTGGGCCAAGTTTCTCACGAATGCGCTGAGATCGGGTTGAGTATGCCGCGGGCCATTGCGGCCGTAAAGTCCGCGTCAAGAAAGCTCTCCCAAACAGCCGCCGGTAAATAGCGGGAAGGTCAGACTGGCTTGCCCAGGGGAGGGCACGGGTCCGCAGATCGTGTTCCGCACAAACGGACCATCGAACCGATCTGGGCTCTGCAAGGAACAGAGTGGGCCGCAACGGACGGCGTTTCGCGCAGGCCGACGTGCCGCGGCATGGAGGCACACCTAATTCTGCGTTCATGTGGCGCAGCGGGACCAACGGCGATGCGCGAGCGGGACATCCGGAAACAATCCGCCAAGTCGTGTAGCGGCCCTAACAGTGGAAGCGGTTCCTGTGGGGAGCCCTGGAGATTGTGGTCGTAAAGGGCATCTCGTACAGTTGGGCCGCGGCGGTCCGGTTTGGCTGCGGCAGTTTCAGGCATGCCCACTCTCGCGCCCATCGCCGCCCTGGGCACGTCATGCGTCTTCCATTGACCGCCCAGAACGGCAAGAGCCGCCAGGATCGCTCCAGGCGGTTGCCTTGCCGCGGCGCCACTTCGCGGCCTCGTAGACGCGCGCCTGTTCGCTCTCGCGCCGGGTGCTGGTGATCGCGATCCCGCGTAGACTGACGAAACGGTAAATGGGGGTGTAGCCCCTTTGCCACTGCCTGCGCATGTTCGATAAGCAGTGTGCAAGGTGCGGCTCTCACGACATCCATGTTCCGCGCAGTGCAGCCGGGAGTGAAGAGCGCCTGATTTAGGATGAAAGATGAACATCGAAAAGATGGAAGACACGCTGCGCCTCTACGAGAAACCCTATGATCCGGCACAACCCGTCGTTTGCTTGGACGAGAAACCGATCTCGCAGCACGATGATGTGCGCCCGCCGATCCCGGCCAAACCGGAGAAACGGCGAAGCAGGACAATGAGTATGAGCGGTGTGGCACAGCGAACGCATTCGGCGTAGGGGAGCCGAAGGCCGGCCGCCACTTCACCACGGCGACACCCAACCGCTCCGGCGCCGAATTCGCGCGCGTGGTCAAGCACGTTGTGGAACAATACCCGTCGGCAAGAACGATCCACCTCGTGATGGACAACCTCAACATCCATTGCCGTAAGTCGCTGACTGATTGCTCTGGCGAGCAAAAGGGCGGAGACCTTTGGGATCGCCTCACCGTGCACTACACCCCAAAACACGGAAGGTGGCTCAATCAAGCGGAAATCGAGCTCAGCCTGTACTCGCGGCAATGTCTGGGCAAACGGCGGATCCGGATCTGGAAAAGTTGAGGCGAGAAACCGAGGCTTGGAACCGTCGGGCAAACCAGAAGCGAACGAAGATCAACTGGCGGTTCACCCGCAAAGAAGCCCGCAATGTGTTCAAGTACAACCCGTCCCGCCACCGCTGACCGCGACCGCACCCGAATACAGTCCAACCGATCTACGAGTGGCGCAACCCCGGCGAACTGTGCTCAAAAAGCCGGGACGAAGGTGCCAAGAGCACGCCCCCCGAAGGTAACATACAGAAAAGGCGGAGCCACAGGAAACGACAAGCCGCCCCGGCACAACCTGATTTTTGTCGCTTCCACTATTAGAACCTTTTCAAGCGGTCGAAGACCTAGTTCACAAGAGGACGCTGACGGTCGGCAAGTCGAAAACCGAGGCCGGCACAGGGCGCGTGATCCCGCTGAATGAAACGGCCATCGCCGCGATGGAGGCGCACGCCGCCTGGTACACACGGCGGTTCGGGAAATGTAAGCCGGAGTGGTATGTGTTCGCCTTCGGGTCGCCGCTGCCGGCAGACCCGACGCGCCCAATCACGTCGTTCAAGACGGCGTGGATCAAGGTCCGCCAGAAGGCCGGCGTGAAGGGCCGATGGCACGACAACCGCCACACGCTGGTCACAGAACTTGCGGAGTCCGGCGACGGCGACGAGGTCATCATGAGTATTGCGGGGCACGTGTCGCGGGCAGTGCTTTCGCGGTACTCCCATGTACGGATGGAGG
>JAPKZC010000748.1:1363-1760 GCA_026394025.1 Candidatus Solibacter sp. | reverse complement strand
CTTCGGTATCCGCACGGGACCGCCAATCGTACCGCCGTACTGATTGGAGCGCGTCACCGGCTGGCGCTGTCCCGCCGCGTTCAGGAAGAACTGGTTGGCGGCCAACCCGGAGGTTTGGTTGAACTCGTACAGCGAGCCGTGGAACGCGTTGGTGCCGCTCTTGGTGGTGATGTTCACCGTGCCGCCGAGCGTGTCGCCATAGGCGGCGTCCGCCTGGAACAATTCCACCTTGACCTCCGCCACTGCCTCCATAGAGGGGCTGAAGGCGCCGCCGCGCGCCGCGCTGCTCATGTTTGGCACGCCGTCGAGCAGGTATTCGTTGGAACCGGCATTGGCGCCGCCTAAAGAGATATCCACGGCGCTTGCCGTGTCGTACGGTTTGACCTGGTTCAGCAGG
>JAPKZC010000748.1:0-1321 GCA_026394025.1 Candidatus Solibacter sp. | reverse complement strand
TTCATCGGGAGATTTTCCACTTCGTGAGTCGTGATCACCTGTCCGGAGGAAGCCGTGACGGCGTTCAGCAAGGGCGCGTCGGCGGTCACGGTGACCGATTCGGACGCGCTTCCCACCTGCAACTGAATATCCTCCGCAATACGTTCATTGGTTCCGACCTGGATCCCCGCGTGCTGGTATTTCTTGAAGCCGGGGGCTTCAGCGGTTACTTCGTAGGCGCCCGGAGCCAGCAGCGGCGCGGTGTAATTGCCGTCCGGCCCCGATATGGTTTCAGACCTGGCATTGGTGTCGGTCTTGAGCACCACGATCTTGACGTTGGGCACGGCCAGACCGGAGGGATCGGTAACCCGTCCCATCAAAGTGCCTCGAAACTCCTGCGCTGAAGCGCAGAATGCGATTGCCAGTAGCGAAAGTAAACACCGTCTCACATGGACCTCCTTCAACGTTCTTTCAAGACGCGCTCCTGAATATTTATGCAAAACATCTGATGCTCTGGTGCAAGCATAGACCGCGTGCTCGCCGCGGGTCAACCGCGGAGTGTCCTCCTCTTTCCGGGACGACAGTAACTCGCCTCCCGACCTAAGAACTGGGGCGGATGACGCCCTTTTTCACGAGCGCGCAGCCATACAGACGGGTTTCACCCGTTGCGACAATGGCGAATGCCTCGCGCGAGCGCCGGTAGAACTCGAGCCTGTCGATTGGCGCAATCCGAACCTCGCGCGCTTCGGCGGCGTTCAGGATGGATTGGAACTCCCGCACGGTTTCGGGGACGGCCTCAGTGTCGCCGGCAACCTGAATCACGGCGACCGGGCAATCCACGAAATCGTCGACGGGCAGGAGTTTCAAAATCGACGCCATCGCGCAGCTCGAGTTCACCCCATCCAGTCGCACCAAACGCCGGGCCAGGGCTGCGGCCGGGAAGTTGGCGTCTACAATGGCAATCTCATCGCCATGCCCCATGGCCGCGAGAACATGGAGTAGTTCGGGACTCACTACCGGGTCGATTCCTTTGAGCATGTTATACATTCTCCTTCAAACCGGACGGTAGCGGGACTCCCGCGCATGGAGCCGCCGCGCCCGGCTACTCGGCGTGGAACAGAACGTTGTCCGAAACCTGCGCGATGCTGAGCCCGACAGGACCGCCGCCGATACAGAGAACGTCACCGCCGAGGCTTGCCGCGCGCCCGACCACGTGCACGGCCACGCAGACGACGTCCGCCATGGCGGCTTCGTCGAGAGGGATATGTTCGGGTATCGGGAAGAGAAGATCCGCCCAGCCCAGACAGTACTCGGCGTAGGCGCCCGGGTAGTAATCCATCTG
>JAPKZC010000972.1 GCA_026394025.1 Candidatus Solibacter sp. | reverse complement strand
GGGATGGTCATCATCGTCAGGAACGCCGGGATGGCCACTTCGGGATCGTGCCAGGCGATCTCCGCGACCACGGACATCATCATGCTGCCCACAATGATCAGTGCGGGGGCGGTGGCCGCTGCCGGGATGGCCCCCACCACCGGTGCGATGAACAGCGCCAGCACGAAGAGCAGTCCGGTGACTATGGCGGTGACGCCGGTGCGTCCGCCCGCCGCCACGCCGGCCGCGCTTTCGATATAGCTCACCACCGTCGAGGTGCCGGAGCACGCACCCACCATGGTGGCGATGGCGTCGGAAAACAGGATGCGGTTGAGCCGCGGGATCTGGCCCACCTTGTCGAAGAGGTTCGCCTTCTTTCCCACCGCCACCAGGGTGCCGATGTTATCGAACAGATCGATGAAGAGGAAGACAAAGACGATCTCCACAAAGCCGATGCGCAGCGTGGCGGCGATATCCAGCTTGCCGGCGGTGGCGGCCAAGTCGCCCAAACGGTAGGCTTGCGGCGCCCATTTGGCGACACCAGTCAGCAGGCCGGCGGCGGTGGTGGCCAGAATGCCGATCAGCATGGCGGCGCGCACCCGCCAGGCCAGCAGAGCGGCCATCAGCAGCAGTCCGAATAGCGCCAGCGCGGTGCTCTTGTCGGTCAAATTTCCCAGCGTGACTGTGGTGGCGGCGTTGGGCACGATGATGCCCGAATTGCGGAAGCCGATCAATGCGATGAACAGCCCTACGCCGGCAGCCACGGCGGCGTAAAGCTCGTGAGGGATGGCCGACAGGATCAACTGCCGCACGCCCAGCAGCGTCAGCACCAGAAACGCCACCCCGGAGAGAAACACAGCACCCAGTGCGGCCTGCCACGGCACTCCCATGCCTTTGACCACCGCGTAAGTGAAGTAGGCGTTGAGACCCATGCCGGGGGCCAGTGCGATAGGGTACCGGGCAAATCCGCCCATCAGGAAGCTTCCCGCTGCGGCAGAGATGCAGGTAGCGGCGGTCACGGCGGCCAGCGGCATGCCCGTCTCGTGCAGAATGGCCGGATTGACGAAGACGATATACGCCATCGTCATGAAGGTGGTGAAGCCGGCCAGGACTTCGGTTCTCCAATCGGCGCCAAGCGCCTGGAATTCGAAGTAGCGCTCCAGCCTGAGACGCAGGGACATCACGCCATGTTAACAGTGGGACGCTAATCGCCCTGCGCGACCAGTTCGGGGAGCGCGGGAACGGCGCTGTCCAAAACATCCGGCAGCGTCCAGTTGCGGCGCTCGATGATGGTCGGCGGTTCGTAGGTCTTGCCTTCGGCGAGGCGGCGCTGTTCGCGCCGCGCGGTCCAATACAGGTAGGGGCCCACCACCCCGGTGATCACGCGGCTGAGCAGGCCGAACTCGCGCCCGATTTCCTGGCGCACCACCCGAATCTGTTCCGCCACCCTCGGGTTGGTACGCCGGAGATGATGTTCCATGGCCCACAGAGCCGCAACGTAGCCGCTGCCCAACGCGCGCGCCTCGCGGGCGAAGCGTTCGCGGACGCGCGAATCGGCGTCGTTCTTGTACCGCCGGTAGCCGTCCAGGGTCGTCCGGCAGATGCGGTAGATGCTCGGGCCGTTGCGCTCGAAATCGCGCCGGAAGGCGAAATCCAGCCAGTACTTGGATTCCTTCGCGGAGATCGCCGCGTGGCTGAAATTGAACTCATGCTGGCCGTGGATATCCGCCAGATTCACGCCCGGCAGCATGCGCCCCTGCTCCTTCATTTCGAAGAAGAGCGGGGTGCCGGGCACCGGGGTGTACAGCATGAACTGGTGAAAATCGGTGTCGTGCGCGATGGCGTGCTCCAGTTCGCCTTCAATGTTCTCCGGCGTGTGGTGTTCCAGACCCACAATCGTCGAGCCCAACAGCTTGATGCCGTGCTTGCGCAGTTCCGCCGTCATCGTGATGGTGTCCGCGCCCTGCAGTTTGGTGTAGGCCGAGCGCGGCGATTCCAGGCCCATCCAGATCCATGAGACGCCCAGTTCCACCAGCTCCCTGATGGAATACTGGCTGATCGCGTTGGCCGAGGAAAACACGTACAGCGACCACGCCTTGTGCCCCGCCTTCATGAATCCCAACAGCTCCATGGCGCGGCGTTTGTGCAGCAGGAAGTTCTCGTCCATCATGAAGAACGATTTCACATCCAGCTTGCCTTCCATCTCGCACATCACTTCGTACAGTTCCTTGCCGGAATCGTAGAAGTTCAGGAAGCGCCCCTTGCCGCCGAAGAAGGCCGACGTGGTGCAGAAGTTGCATCCCATCGGACAGCCCACCGAGGGAATAATGGTCGCGGCGGTAGTGCCTTTGGTGATCGGCAGCGTGAGGCCCAATGTCCGCGCCCCAAAACCGGAGATGATTTCAGGGTGCCGGATGGGCGCGCTTTCGTCCTCGCCCAGGAAACGCCTCATCCAGGCGATGCCATCGCCGCGCACAATCTGGTCGGCATCCAGCAGGCTCTCAATCCCCGGAATCGCGGCCACGTGCCCGCCCACCACGATGGTCGATTGCGGCGACAGTTCGCGGACCATGCGGCACATCTCGCGTACCTTGCCGATATTGACGATGATCGAGGAAATGCCGACGATGTCGTACCGGTTGTTGCGCAGTTCCTCGGCAAACGCTTCGCGCGTAGGAAAATCCAACACCGTGGTGGGCGCCGAGATGTTCTTCTGAATCATCAGGATGCCCCATGACCGGTGGAACATGCGCAGCGAGAACGGCCCCTGCTCACGCGTCACCTGGTTGTGGTACAACTCCATCGGGTTGATCTTCCGGCTGCCGAATTCATCGTCCTGGGCGTAGGGGCCAAAGACGGAACTGAACAGTACGCGTGCGCGGGTGCCTTTCGGATGTGTGGTCATTTTAGACAATGGGTACCTAAACCCCGAATATAGCACCCGATTTCTGTAATCCCTGCCCGGCGACAAAAGAATTACATTGGTCCTATGACCGAACGGCTCTATTACACCGATTCCTACCTGCGCGAGTTCCAGGCGCGCGTGGTGGAGCGCTCCCAGGACGGGCGCACCGTATACCTGGACCGTACCCTGTTCTATCCCGCCTCGGGCGGACAGCCGTTCGATGTCGGGTCCATCGCCGGCGTCGCGGTGGTCGAAGTAGTGGAGGAGGAAGAGGAGCGCATCGCGCACCGGTTAGCGGCGCCGCTCACTGCGGCGGGTGAGGTGACGGGCGCCATCGATTGGACGCGGCGCTTCGACCACATGCAGCAGCACTCCGGACAGCATCTGCTCTCCGCCGTGTTCGAAGAACTCTTCGGCCTGCACACCGTCAGTTTCCATTTGGGAGCGGAGAGCGCCACCATCGATCTGGAAGGCCGCCCCTTGGAGGCGCTCATGGTGACCGAGGCCGAACGGCGCGCCAACCAGGTGGTCTCCGGGAATCGCGCCATAGACGTGCGGTTTGAGAACGCCGGCGAGGCGCAGGGGTTGCGCAAGGCCTCGGAGCGCGAGGGCACGTTACGCATTGTGTCCATTGACGGGCTGGACCGCCGCGCATGCGGCGGCACGCACGTGCGCACCACCGGCGAGATCGGGCCCGTCCTGCTGCGGAAGACGGAGAAGATCCGGCAATCGGTCCGCGTGGAGTTCGTCTGCGGCGGCCGCGCGGTGAGGCGCGCACGGCAGGATTTCGAGGCGCTCAGCAAAATCGCGCAGCTCTTTTCGGCGCCGCTCGACGATGTGGCCCCCATGGTGGCCGTGCAACTGGATGCGGCGAAAACCGGCGAGAAAGCGCG
>JAPKZC010000752.1:1601-8270 GCA_026394025.1 Candidatus Solibacter sp. | reverse complement strand
CGTGCGCACGCTCGTCCACTCCGGCGTAGGCGGCAGCGGCGGGATCGCGGGAGGCATGGCCGCGGGCAGACTGCTCAGGGCCGCCGCGTCGTACCGCTGTCCGAGGACACCGGGCGCCCCCAGGCCGGGCAGGAGCAGCCCGTAGTTGAAACTCCGCACGGCGTAGACCGGACCCTTGCCTGCCACCTTCCTGCCGCTCTCCCGGAAGAGCGCGAACGTCGGCACTTCCTTGGCGATGGCGTTCTCGAACCCGATCTCGTTCAGGTGGCTCTTCTCGTTGCCGATGATGACTGCCGCTCGGGAGACGTTCTCGAACCGGCAGTCCTTCGCCCACGGTTGGTCGTAGTATTGGGGGTCGATATCGATGCCGACCGGTACGTTGCGGAACGTGTCGCGGATGAGCGTCAGTCCGGCCTCGTGCTCGCGGATCGCGGACTCGCGCTGCCCCTCGAACACCGAATCGACCAGGACGAACGGCCATGCGGGCGACGGCTTATCCGTGAGGATGCCGTAGCGCCCGCCGTAGAACTTGAGGTCCTGCGCATAGTTGCCGACCTGGGTGAGCGCGGCCAGGCCCGAACCGGTGTGGAAATCCATGTGGCTCAGGTACGCGTGCTGCGCCGCATGGAAGCGGACGCCGATCGCCGCCGGGTTGCCGTCGCCGATCTCGAAATCGATATTGCTCATCGCCGGGTAGAAAGTTCCCGGATTAGCGTCCGCGACCGCCGCATTCGGCGGCACGCTGCCCACCGGTGGAAACGGAATGCGGAACCCGCGGCCGCCTCCGCCTGGTCCGGCACCGGGTGCGCCGCCAAGCCGCGCGCCGGTGAACATCACCATCACCCCGACACCCTTCTGGAAACCCGGCGTATCCGACGGCAGGACGAACACGGGCCGCGTGACGCCGAAGCCGAAGATGCGCACGCCCGGCCACACGTAAATCGTCCGCGTTACCCGGTACCGTCCGGAAGGTACGAACAGGATGCCTTCCCGGACACGGTTCTCCGCCTTATCGATCGCCGCCTGGATGGCAGCGCTATCGTCCGCCTGTCCATCGCCTTTGGCGCCGAACGCGGCGGCGGAGAGATAGACCACCCTGGGATCCTCCAACCGCGTCGTGATCACCGATGCGGCGGGGGCAATGGCGGCCAGCAGGGTAGCAAACAGGGAATATCGGATGAGTGTGTCCATTTAGGCTAATCGAGGTATAGCATAGGGCGTGAATCCGCGAAAGGCAAGGGCGGACAGCCAAGGCGGGCGTGGCCGAAGAGTGGCTGCGCGTGCGAGCTGTCAAGCAGCCCAAGCGTCTCAGCCGATCTCACAAAGGGGAGTCCCGATGGAGAGCCGTGTCCTCGGCGTGCGGTCACGTCCTGGAAGTGAGCTCTGCGTTCTTTTTGTCAGCTTCCCCCAAGGCGTATCCGGGGAGTGTGCCGCCAGCCGGTCAGGTCCGCGAGTCGGCGACAACACGGACGGGTGATCTGTCAATCTACGGTAAGAGCGTTTTTCTGCCCTTGACCCCGCCGTCATGGTTAAGCGCAGGAGTTTCCTGTTAAACTTCTGCCAGCTGACAACGATATGACGCGATTTGCGTTCGCTGTGCTGATATCTGTTCTTCTCATCGGAGCCGACGCCCAAAGTCCTGCCCCTGCGACGGCACCGGATTTCGCGCAATATCCCTCGCACGCATGGCTGTTCACCGGAAAGCAAGTACCAACGATCTTCCGAACGCCGGGCCAGCGCATGTTTCGAACAGTGATCCGCGAACATGCGAAGAACCGACCGAATTTCGCTGGCCATTACGTAATCGCGGAATGGGGCTGCGGTACGGGGTGCATCTCGATTGCGATCATCGACCTTGAAACGGGTGTCGTGAACGATGGGCCATTTGGGAATCTCCCCAAGGCGACGCTATACCTGGGCCCGCCCCCAGACCCAGAATCTACTGGGCTTTTCTTTCGGGGCAACAGCAGGCTCTTGATCGCCCGTGGTTGCCCGAACGATGGCAATTGCGGGAACTACTTTTACGAATGGAATGGCGCAGCGTTCAAGCTGCTGCTCAGAACTCCAATCGCCGCGACGAATAAGTAGCCGGGGGCACAGTGGTGGACCGCCGGCTTCTGATTTTCCGCAATCGCCGGTTGCGGCTTTCCGATAAGCGGTCGTTAAGTGGCGCTTCCGGACAAGTACCGCCTGCCACGTGGCCGCAAAAACGCGCGTTCCCCTTAAGTGGGCGCCGTGTTGATTGGGGATCGGTCTTGGGAAACGCCCGTCGCTGATATTTGGAGATCGGCTGAGTCCTCCCCTGATGCCGGCATGTTTCAGTTGGTGCGCGGCGCCGTTTCCCGGGGGCGTTCGACTCGGATGCCCAACGCTGTATATACAGCCATCGTATATACTAGGGTCGTGCGGGACAAGATCGATGGCTTCGATTGGGATGCCGCCAACGTGAGTCATATTCTGCGCCACGCTGTGACACCTTTCGAAGTCGAAGAGGTCACTGGCCGCAAATTCGTCGTCATCCACGCCAGGACTGTCAAACGAGAGAAGCGATGGAAACTGTTTAGCAAAACGGCACTCGGGAGGTACCTCGTCGTGGTGTTCACCATCCGCCGAAAGCTATTCCGAACCGTGACCGCTTACGAAATGAATGCCGCAGAGAGGAAGAAATATGCCCCGGAAATCGACTGACGGTACGAAAGTTATGGCCAAAGCCGAGGAAGCCGACTGGTACGCGACTCCGCAGGGCCGTCTGCAGACGCAGCGAGAGTTTGCCCGCGCGCTGAAGGACGGGACCCTAATTCGCTCGACCGGATCGAAAATCGCGAAAACTGCTCCGAACGTGCTGGAGCGACTCATGGAAGAGGCTAAACAGAGCGCAACCCGGTCGATTTCCATTCGTGTCCCGATCGCCGACCTCGAACAGGCGCAGCGGATCGCCCAAAGGACCGGTGTCGGCTATCAAACGGTGCTCAAGCAAGCCATCAAAGACGGTCTGAGGCGGACCGGCTGATTCGAAACTACGTTGCGGATTTGTGTGTTCTCGCGCCGCATCGCTTCAACTTGACGTGTAACGCCCGACTCGCTGTAGTGGCTGGCCTGTTGACTGCAGGATTCCTCCCGCCAAACGCCGCTCCCGAAAACGAGAAGCGCACTCGCCCGGCGCCAACCTGGAATTCGCCGACGAAGTCACCATGTCGGAAGCCATGGAAGGCCGCCGCGAGATGTAAGCGGGCGGGGACCATCCAGTTTTCGGAAGCTTCGCGATCCGCGCTACCATGAGTGCAAATGTGCCCTAGTCCCACCCGCCGGGCTGTTATTCTCGGTGCGGCTGGTATCCCTCTCGCCCTGCGCGGCGCCGCTTCCGCGGCCGACAACTGGCTGCTCACCGACCGTAACGAAATCGAGGCCGCCAAAACCAAAGCCAACCAAAATGCCTGGGCCAAAACCGCGCTCGACGACGTCCTGCGCAACGCCCGCCAGGCACTCCAGGCCCCGCTTACACTGCCCGACCGCGGCGGGCAATGGCCGCACTGGTACAGTTGCACGCGCGACGGCGTCAAACTCGAAACCGTCTCCCCCACCCGCCACCGATGTCCCCAGTGCGGCACCGAGTACACCGGCGAACCCTACGATTCCGTGGTCCTCTACGGCGTGCATAGCCGCTACGCCCAATCGGTTCGCGATCTCGGCCTGGCCTTTCGCTTCACCGGCGACGCGGCGTACGCCCGGCGCGCCGGCGAAATCCTCTCCGCCTACGCCGCGCGCTACGCCGGCTACGCACGGCACAACACCGCCGGCGACGATAAAGTGGGTGGCGGCCGCATCATGGCGCAGACGCTCGACGAAAGCGTCTGGCTGATTCCCGTGGCTTGGGGCTACAGCCTGGTGCGCGACACGCTGGCCGCGCCAGACCGGGCGCGCATTGAGAACGATCTCCTGGTGGCCGCCGCCGAGGTGATCCGCGAGCACCGCATGGGCATCCACAACATACAGTGCTGGAAGGACAGCGCCGTGGGTTGCGCCGGCTTCGCCGCCGGGCGCGAGGATCTGGTCAAGGACGCCATCGATAACCCCGACCGCGGTTTGCGCGCGCAGATCGCCAAAGGCGTGACCGACGACGGACTCTGGTACGAAGGCTCGCTCGGCTACCACTCCTACACGACCCCCCCGGCTTCAACGACAACGCCGGCGCCAACGTGGTGAGCCTGGGCCGTCTGTACGAACTGGCCTACGCGCGCTGGCAGCGTCCCGAGTACGGCCGCGTGGCGGCGCGCAGCTCTCGCAGGAATTTGCAGGCCCTGCTCTACGGCGCGGCCTCCGTGCCGGAAGGCGCCATGGTGCCGGAGGAGAGCCGCCTGCTACGCGCCTCCGGATTCGCCATGCTGCGCGCGCCCGGCGCCGCGGCGGCGATGCGCTTCGGAATGCACGGCGGCGGCCACGGCCACCCGGACAAACTCAACCTGGTCACCTGGGGCGGGGGCCGCATGTGGGGCCTCGACCCCGGCTCCATCAACTACGGCGTCCCGCTGCATAAGGAGTGGTACCGCAGCACCATTGCGCATAACACCGTCACGGTGGACGGCGCCTTGCAGGCTGAGAAGGACGGACAGGCCGGCGAGTGGAAGACCGGCGGCGGCGCCACTACCTTCACGGCGTCGGCGGCATCGGCCTATCCGGGAGTCACGCTCACGCGTACCGTCACGGTGCGCGGCAATCGCATCGAAGACCGTTTCGAGTGCGCCTCCGGTGCGGAGCACACCTACGACTGGGCGTTCCACGCGCCCGGCCGCCTGACCACCTCGCTCGCTCTCAAGCCGGGCCCGGAGCGCATCGCCGCTACGGCCGGCTACCAGCACGTGGAGGGGGTTGCTTCGGGCCGCGCGGCGGGCGGCTGGTGGGCACGCTGGGAGGCCGAGGGCGAGAGATTCACGCTCCGCGTGAAAGCCGCCGAACAGACCGAGGTCTTCACCGGCGCCGCACCTGGGAAGAACCCGGCCGACCGCGTGCCCGTGCTCATCGTCCGGCGCCGCGGGAGGAACGCCACCTTCGATGTGCTCCACGAGTTCACCTGAGCATCGCGCCCCGCACCGCCTTTACACAACGTTACGTTCCCTTCCATTAGGTTCCGTAACTCTGATATAGAATAAACGTTCGGGCATCTCTCATGTCGGCATCTCCCAACTCGCCGTGGATTCAACCCGAGAGGCCGCTGGGCCACCCCGCCAAACCGCCGGTTACCCGGGCTCGATGGCCGATATATATCCTGCTGGCCGTGCTGGTTCTGGCTGCCGCCTGGTTCCTTCGCCCCCAGCCGCCGAAGGCCGTGGCGGCGCCCTCCGTGGCTACCATCCGTGCCACCCGCGGGGTCATCCAGACTACACGGCGCTTGGCCGGCTCCATCACTGCCAGCCGCTTCATCAACGTCGGCGCCCCCGTTTTGGCGGCGCCTGACACGGGCAGGGGCCTGACGCTGATTTTCCTGGCAGAGTCCGGCACGCGCGTGAAGCAGGGCCAACTCATCGCCGAAATCGATTCCCAGGATATCAAGGACCACCTGGTGGACGTCGAGTCCATGCTGTTGCAGGCCCAACTGGAGATCGCGCGCCGCAAGGCCGTACTGGTCGCGCAAATGGAGTATCTCTACCAGCGGCTCCGCATTGCCAAGGCGACCATGGAACGTGCCCAGTTGGACGCGCGCGCCATCCCGGTGAGGAACGCCATCGCGCAAGAGATTCTGCGTCTGGCCGCCGACGAATACCGGGAAGCTTACGAGGAAGCCATCAAACAGACTCCGCTGACCGAGCAGCGCCAACTCTTCGACCTCAAGCTCTATGAGATGAGTTACGATCACGACGTCCGCCACCGCGACCGGCACCTTCTCGACTACCGCCGGTGCAGCATCCGCGCTCCCATCGACGGCATGGTGGTGATGCAGACTACCTACCGCGGCGGCCAGATGAACCAGATCAAGGTGGGCGACCGGCTGTCTCCCGGCCAGCCGTTCATGCGCGTGGTGGATCCGGCGAGCATGCAACTGGACGCCACCATGAACCAGGCGGAAAGCGAGCTCATCCGCCTCAGCCAGCGCGCCATCGTGCACTTCGACGCCTTCCCCGATATCGTCGTCAAGGGCCGTGTGCAGTCGGTCGGAGCGCTCGCCACCGGCGGCGGACGCCGCACCAGCTACAACGTGCGCAGCATTCCGGTGCGCCTCGCGCTGGAGACCGTGGATCCGCGCGTCATCCCGGACCTTTCGGCCAGCGGCGATGTCGCCATCGCGGAATCGGCCGCCGGCCTCATCGTTCCGCTTGAAACTCTCAGCGCATCCGGCGGCAAGACCATCGTCTACGTCAAGCAGGGCGACGCTTTTGTGTCGCGCGAAGTGGAAATTGCCGGCACTACGTACACCCACGCTGCTCTCGCGTCCGGCATTCAGGAAGGCGAGGAAGTCGCCCTTCAGCCCGCCCTTGCCGCCGCCGTGATTCACTAGGCGCGGCCGTCACTTTTTGATGACCGCCACTCCGCTTTTCACGTCAAGCGTCCATTCGCGCGGCTCCGGAAGGCGCAATTTGCCGTCGCCGATTTCGAGCGGCATCCACAAGTAGCGTGAGTCCCATTGGGTCCGCGGCTTCCACATGTCGCCCATGAAAATCACCGTCGTCCCCTTCC
>JAPKZC010000752.1:0-1588 GCA_026394025.1 Candidatus Solibacter sp. | reverse complement strand
TTCCTGCCGGCCACCTTCAGCATCATCGTGGATTGCGAGCCGTACGTCTTCGATTCCGGGGGCGCGATGTCCTGGAATTCCGACCAGGGCCCTTCCAGACTGCGCGCCGTAGCGTACTTATTCGGATTCGGCGCCCAACCGGTCAGAGCCGACCCGACCACGTAGTAGAGTCCCCGGTAGTGAACCACCGCACCGCCCTCGAGCGGGGCCCGGATCAGCGACACATCGCGATCCACGGTGAGGTAATCGTCCGACAGCTTCGCAATGTGAAAACCCTTGGCCGGCCGGTCTTCAAAGATCAGGTATGCCGAGCCGTCATCGTCGATAAACTGGCCGATGTCGCGGCTCTCTTGTCCCAGCGGGCGAAAGCTCTTCAGGTAGCGGTAATTCCCATCCACCCGGTCGCTCACCGCCACGCCCACGCGCGCCAGTTTGTAGCTGCGATCGTCGATATGCATGTACATCACGTACTGCCTGGACTTCTTGTTGTAGAAGACCTTGGGACGCTCCAGTACCCAGCCGGCGCCCAGGTTCTCAGGGTCGGACTGTTGCATCACCTGGTTGCGGAAGGTCCAGGTTGCGAGGTCTTTCGATGCATAACAACTGACGTATCGTTTGGACCGGTCCAGGTTCTGCGTGCGATCCTCGCCGAACCAGTACCAGGTGTCCTTGAGCTTGACGATGCCGCCGCCGTGGCTCTGCACGTGTTGGCCCCGGTTGTCCGGCCACACCTCTCCCGGTTTGATGGTCCGCGGCTGGCCGAGCGCATTCGTGGCAAACAAGCACACGAGCACCGGCAGTCCGGCAAAAGGGCTTCGATTGGGCATATGGTTGGCTATTCGACCGCTTTCTCCTCCACCGGTCCGAACTTCTTCAGCAGGTCGCGGATCTTGTCGCCATCGCCCACCGCGATGATCTGCACGTTGTCGTAAGGCACGTACTTCCTGGCGACGCGCATCACGTCGGCCGCGGTGATGGCCATGATTTTCTCCGAATAGGTATCCCAGTAATCTTCGGGCAGGCCGAATTCGCGCTGCTGCATCCAGCGCTGCAACACCTGCGCTGGGTTCTCCAGGCCGAGCGCGAAGCTCGCCACCAGGGTCCGCTTGGCGCCCTCCAGTTCTTCCTTGGGCACCGCCACGTCGCGAATTTCCTTAAACTCCTTCAAGAGGTCGGCGAGGGCGGCTTCGGTGACTTCGGTACGCACGCTCATGGCGGAGCTGAAGTGCTGCAGGTAGCGCGTCGCGGTATAACTGGAACTCACGCCGTAGGTGTAGCCCTTCTCTTCGCGGATGATGCGGAAGAGACGCGCCGCCGGGCCGGAGCCCAGCACCTGATTCATCACCATGCAAGCGATATAGTCCGCATGGGTCCGCTCGATCGCCCGGTTGGCCAGCGTCAGGCTGGTCTGCACGGAGCCTGGCCGCGAAATCAGATAGACCTTCTTCTCCGCGATGGGCGTCGCCATGGGCAGGGTGATCTTCTGCACGGGTCCGCCCTTCCAGGCGCCGATGGCTTTTTCCAGCTTGGCCACGGCGGCGGCCGGCGTGATGTCGCCGGAGATGCCGGCCAGTTCGCCCGATGGGAC
>JAPKZC010000456.1 GCA_026394025.1 Candidatus Solibacter sp. | reverse complement strand
GAACGGTAGATGAGGTATCCACCGAACTTGTCGGGGGCGAAGAGGCGTGCGCCGGCCGGGATGTGTGGGTAGGCGGCGACGGGGAACTGATCCGAGGGAAAACCGGCGGCGGGGATGAGGCGAAATGCCGCCCATAGCACGAGAGGGATCAGGGCGAACCCGTGGAAGCGGGTGTCGTGCGCGCGGAGCTTAGCCGAGTAGGCGAGGAAGTTGTGGGGCGGCCCCACCTCGTCCAGCCATTGGGTGATCGCGGCATTGGCGATGGGGAGCAGGAGCAGGGCGCAGAGCGGCAGGGCGCGGGCGGAGCGGAGGGCCATCGCGGTGACGAGGATGGCGAACGCAAAGTGGTGCAGGCGCTGCTGCGTCAGGGCGAGGGTGCCGCCAACTACCCCGAGGATGACGGTGGCGATGATTTGCGCGGCGCCGGCGCTATGAAAGTCGAAGGACTGAAACTCGCCGATGCGCGAAAGCAAATCGCTGTCGGTGAGGTAGCGGAAGACGTGGACGTAAAGTTGCGGTCCGTAGGGATTGAGCAGGGGCGCGAGCGCCGCCACCAGTGCCGCCTTGAGATACCAACGGTCTTCGAGCGCGAACAACAGAGCGATCAACGGCGCGATGAAGAAACTGGCGTGTACATTGGCCCAGAGTGCGGTGACCAGGGCGACCATGACGAGGTTCGGCCTGCGCGGGAAGATTGCCGCCAGCAGGAAGATCCAACTCAGCACATGGGGGCGCGCCAGCCAGTGGATGTTGCAGGTGGAGAGCAGCAGGGGGGCCATGGCGCAGGCGATCAAAAAGTTGCCGCCCAGGGCCCAGTGGAGGCGAAACCAAAGCCAGACTCCGGCGGAGATGGCGGCGGCGTAGAAAAGGGCCACGCCCTTGAGTCCGAACGAGCGGTGGATTCCTCCGGCGGCGACGTCGGCCAGCCATTCCCAGGCGAACCAGGGCTGGCCGCCGCGAGTGAACGAATAGGGATCGGTGCGCGGCAGGCTGCCGGTGGTGAGAACTGCTTCACCGGTCCGGATATGCCAGCCGGCGTCGGAATCGCGGAACAACGTCTGATATCCCTGGAAGAGGAACAGGCAGTAAAAGAGCGTGACGCAGGCGGTGGCAAATGCCAGGTCCGGCGCGCACCAACGGAGCAGGACCCCCGGCCGCGACATGGACTTCCGGCGCTACTGTTGCGCGCCGATGCTGGACAGGTCGCCCGTAATACTCTGGTACAGGCTGACGATACCCTGGGAGAGTTGGTTCACGGTGGTGATGAGGGCGAGCCCCACGGCAGCCACAATCAGTGCGTATTCCACCAGGTCCTGTCCCTGCTCGTCACGAATAAAACCAAAGACTAGTGCTTTCATCGTTCCTCTCTCTGTCAATGGGCGGAGGCGCTCTTGGCCGCTTCCGTCCGCGAATCGTTCAACGGGCCAACGAACAGCTTGCGTACGGCGACCGTAAACCGCCGCAAACGCGAATCCAACTGCTTGGACTGGAGAGTAGCGGGACTGCCGTCCAGGCGTGCTACCAATTCCAAGTTCCGGGTGGCCGCCGGGTGTGCCCTATTATAGCTGAGGGCCAAGTCCAATTCCCGGCGCGCCTCGGGATAGTTGCCTTCTTCGATCCACACCGCCGCCAGGTTGTTATGCGCCGTGGCCGGGTCTGAGGTGGCTTGCCAGTTGGCCACCGCCTGTGCGGTGTCATTGGAATGGGCGAGCGCGAGGCCCAAATTGTTACGCGCCATCAGCGAGCCGGGGTTGAGCTTCAGGGCTGCCTGGAACTCCCGGGCGGCCTCTTCATTCTTCTTCTGCATCAACAGGTTGTAGCCCAGATTGTTGTGCAGGTAATCCGCCGCGGGGTTGAGTTCGAGGGCTTTGCGATGGGCCGGTTCGCCGAGCGGCCAGAGGCCGGATTCGTCGCGCAGGATGCCCAGCCAGGAATAATGCGCAGCGCCGCTTTCGGGGTGCGCTCTGAGAAAACTCTCAAGGCCGGCGATCGCTTCGGGGCGGCGATCGAGGCCGCGCAGGTCACTCGCCAGGGCCAGTTGCGCATCGCCGGATTCGGGGAATCGCGCCACCGCGAGGCGGCTGATTTCGAGAGAGACTTCGTGGTACCCGCGCTCGCGATAGGCCTTGGCGAGTTCCAGCCGTACCGGGATGTTGTCGGGTTCGGCAGCGACCTTTTCGCGCAGGACGCGCAGTTGGTAGTCCCCATCTCCGGCGTCGATGGCATTGCGTACCTGCCGGTCCCAGTTGCTCATGGGCACCCGGGCCGGTGCGGACCTGGAGACCTGGGTCTGATGGACGCAGGAAACCGAGAACGCGGCGACGGCAGCCAGGAACGCGGGTAGGTAGCGAGGTTTCATGCGGTCAGCTTTTCGATCAACAGCTCATCGCCTGGCAGGGTGCCGGATTTTTCAGCAGTACCGGCGGGTAGTTCCAAAATCGAATGCGCGGTGAGACAGGCCGACAACCGCCAGGCCGGAACCGCGTGCCTCACCTTGCGGACTCTCCGCTTCTTGTCGAGGTAGATCAGGTCTATCGGAAACTTCATGAAAAAGGTGTGAACCGATTCGCAAGGCACGATCCAGAGACCCGCGCCGGGGTCCAGCCGTGCATGCCTGAGCAGGCCAACACGGCGCTTCTCGCTGGTGTCCGCGATTTCCACGGCTTCGCCCAGGACGGTGTTGCGGGTCTGATTCCGCACCAGTACTTTCAATTTTGTAGACTATAACACGGTGACAGGCCCAATTGTTGCGGGCGTTCGAAACTTATCTACGGAGATGGGGTTTAAGCTAGACTAGGATTGAATCCGCCGCGTCCCGAAGGAAAGAACTGTCTATGATCCACAGGTGTCAGCTCGGTGTGTTGGCGATTGGCCTCTGCCTGTCGGCGGGGCAGGCGGTACACGCGCAGCAGGCGGTGGGCGCGACGTTCGGCGAGGTGATCCAGTTGACCGGCGGTACGCCCTCCGACATCGTGCTGGACGAATTGCGACATCAGCTCTACCTGGTAAGCAATACCACCAGCCAAGTGTTGGTGTACGACTACGACGCGAATCAGGTAGTCGCCAAGATTCCGACCGGAAGAACGCCGCTGGCAGGCGCAATGGCAATGGACGGCAACTTCCTGTACGTGACGGCGAGCGGTCCGCCTTCGGCGCTGTATGCGATCGATCTTGCGTCCAACCGGATTGCCTTCGCCCAGACGCTGCCTTCGACGCCGCAAGGAGTGGAGACGGGCATCGACGGGCGCGTGCTGATAGCCATGGTAGGGACCGGAGTGACGGCGGGGGTTCCCCAGAAGACCCTGCAGGTTTTCGACCCCGTGTCCAAGACCCTCACTGATGTAGGCGTGCCGGCGCTGACCACGACGCTGGCGCCGCTTCCGGCCCAGCCGACGGGCCGGCCGGTGACGACCTTCCCCGGCAAACTGCTGCGAACCCCGGACGGGAGTTTCATTATCGGCGTGATCACGCCGACTAACGGCAGCACGTACATCTTTGTATACGAAGTGGCTTCGGGCGTGATTCTGCGCAACCGGATCACCTCGGGACAGAGCACGGTGATTTCGATGACGCCGGACGGCTCGCGCTTCATGGCCGGATTCACCATGTACGATACGGCCACGCTGGCCGTGGTGGCGCAACAAAATAACGCTAACGCACCGTTCACCTTCAGTGGCGCTTTCAACACCACGCAAAACGTGGGCGGCAGCGTCTTCTCGCCGGACGGCGCCACGCTGTACAGCGCGTTCAACACGGCGGCGACCACCAACCCTCCCTCTCCCTCGCTTTCTTCGACGCTGCTGGTGAACGACTCGACGAACCTCGGGATTCGCCTGGGCATCAAACTGCCGGAGAGCATCGTGGCCAAGATCGCGATGACGAGCGACGGTTCGGATGCCTGGGGGTTGAGCGATTCCGGGCTGATCCATATGCCGCTGGGGAGGCTCTACGATTACCCGATTCTCGTGCCGGAAACCACGCAGGTATTCCTGGCGATGGACGATTGCAATCGCGGCGTGGCCTCCGGCGCGCTGAAGATCAACAACCTGGGCAAGGGGCGGCTGACCTACACGGTGGCGGCGAGCCCCAGCGCGGCCCTGGTCTACAAACAATCGAGCGGCCTGGCGCCTTCCACCATTACGTTCACCATGGAACCGGGACGGAGCGGCGTGGTGCGGCAAGCGGGCACCAACATCTGGACCGGTGCCGGAACGCAGCAGGGCACAGCGATCAACCTGACGCTCTCCTCGCCGGATGCCATCAATGTTCCGAACACGATTCGGATCTACATGAATTACCGGCAGAGCGACCAGCGCGGCGTGATCTATCCGGTGCCGACGACGCAGAACACCAACGAGGGCTTGCAGGATATTTTGCTGGACGAGGCGCGCGGGCTGGTGTACATCACCAATTCCGGCTACAACCGGATCGAAGTTTTCGACATCAAGAAGCAGCACTTCGTGAACCCGATTCCGGCGGGGCAGATGCCACACCAGATGGCGATGGGCGGCGACGGGAAGACGCTCTACGTGGGCAACACGGGCGGCGAATCGATCAGCATCATCGACCTGGACTTGGGGCGGGTGGTGGACGGCGTGGTGTTTCCGCCCGTACAGCGAAGCGGTAACGCGAACCCGATTTATCCGCGGTCCCTGGCCATGGGCTACTTCGGGCTGCAATTCGTGATGTCGAACGGCACGCTTTGGAAAGTGGCGGGCAACCAGGCGTTGCCGCGTCCGGCGGATCCGAACGGGTTGGTGCCGGTGTCGCTCACCGGATGCCCGGCCTGCGGCATGATCGCCACACCGGGCAGCGAGTTCATTCTGACTTTTTCGGGCAACGGGACAGCCTACGTCTATGATTCGACGGCGGACGCATACGTGGCTAACCGGCTGCTGATTCCGGCGCCGATTCAGGGCTACTACGGAGTGTTGGGCGCGGGACCGGGGGGAGCGTACTTTTTGGTGAACGGGCTGATTGTCAACCCGTCGTTGACAACAATCGGCGGGTCGGCGACACCTGGAGCGACGGGCATCACGGGCGGCGGGTTGCCGGGACAGCCGCCGGTGGTTTCGATCATCAATACGGGCAACCGCAACGTGGCGGCGCAGGCCCCGTTGGACGCCAGGCGTTTCCTGCGGCTGACGACTCCGGTGCGGCAGAACATCACTACGGTGACACGGGACGATGCGCGCACCACGCTGGAGATCGTCAACCTGGAGACGGGGGAAGATACACTGGCCGGTGTAGTGCCGGAGAATCCGGTGGTCAACGTTTTCGGCACCACGCGATTCAATACCAATCCGCGGATGATGGCGGTGAATTCGGCGGGGACCACGGCGTACATGATCACGCTCTCAGGACTGAGCGTAGTATCGCTGACGCCGACCGGAACGGATACGCGGCCGGCGATCAACCCGGGGGCGCGCGGCATCGTGAACTCGGCGGACGGTACGCCGAACTTCAAACCGGGCTCGTTTATTACGATTAGTGGCACTCACCTGGCGGACGCCGCGACGGCGGATACGATTCCGCCGCCGACGGTGCTGGGCGGTTCGTGCGTGACCTTCGGCGATATCGCGGTGCCGCTGCTGGTTTCCTCCAGCGGGCAGATTCAGGCGCAGGTGCCGGACACGCTACCGGCAGGCGCGCACGTTGTGGAAGTACGGTCGCTCAGCACGGCGCAGGCGTCGGACCCGGTAGTAGTGACGGTGCGACCGGGGAATTAGTCAGTCCAGGTCCATCGCCGCCTTCAATCCGCCATCTACTTCTCGCATGAACTCGGAAGGCAGAACGCCGATCCTCCTGGTTAGTTTGGCGAGGTCCAGCGTGGTCGCCTGGTGCCAGACGGCAAAGCTCGATTTGGGCAGACCGGCAACGCCACCGGGCAATGGGATGACAGTGGGTCCGCGCTTGCCCTGCGTCGCGGAGGTCGATATCGGAACCACGATGATCGATCTCCATCCCGGAGTCTGGTTGAAGCCGTCGTCAGGAATCTGGATTACGGGACGAGTTCGGCCCGGCTCAATTCCGGCCGATTCCAGGTCGAGATCCGTCCCCGCCATTTCCGCCGCGTAGGCCGATATCGCGTTGTGTCTCGCCTTGCGGACCCGTTGTCGCAACCGCCAGTCGATGGCCTCGCGCGCGAGGGTGGTTGCGGGAACGTGCGCCCGTTCGGCCTCTGCCCTGAGATGGGTGTAGGTATGTCCGGCAATTCCCCGGTTTCCGCCAGACAGCTTACGCCGCCTCGCTCCGGTTCCGCTACATGCACGAACGAGCAATTTACATGGTGAATTCCTTTCAATTCTCAAGATCAGACAAGCTTGGCCTGGTGTACCGAAGGCGCAAAGAAAAACCGGTATAATTTCCTGGCGTCTTGGCGGCTTTGCGGCTTTGCGAGAAATGCTTGCTTTTTAGCGCAAGGTCTCCAGGTACTCGCCGGTGGAGGCGTCAATCAGGACGGAGAAGTTGGAGGTGCCGGCGGATTCGCCCCAGATGATGCGCCAGGCTGGGTTGGGATGCTTGGCGGTTCTTTCCAACAGGATGGTGATCGGCTTACCGGGGTTTTTCTTATCGTATTCGGCGGCATGGCTGTGCGAGGTTTCCTTGGCGGTCTTGTAGGCGGCGGTGGTGTCGATTTTGATGGCGGCCATGAGGAACGGAGAGTCCAGGCCGCGAGGGCCGCTCCAGGCTTCCTGAGGCCCGGCAAATGCGCCTTGGTGCAGGTTGCCCTCGCCTTCCACGATGGAGTAAGTGTAACTGCGCGACTGGCTCTTGGCGGCGGAAACGAATGTGGCCTGCCAGGCCGCGGCGGTGCCGGGAGCGCCCTCCTTGACCTCGGTGAGGCGGATGCTCTGCATTTTCATAACTTGGGAATCGGGCGCCCAGGAACGGGCCATCTGGTACATCCGGAAGACGGCGGTCTGCCCGGTGACCGGTTCGATCTTCTCCGGCTCCTTCTTCGTGGTGGCCGGCGTGTCCGAACAGGCCGTCAGAACCGCGAGGAGAGCGACGACGGGGAAAAGGGATGACTTTCGCATAGGTACCTGTGAGCATTCTAGCAACGGGTACGAGGGCGATGCGCGGCGGGTGCGTCGCGGTGTTAACATCCGGAACGCAGTTTTGATGGCATAATATAGGGCAGTAAACGGAGGTGGTATGGCCTCGAAACATTGGGTGAGGGCAATCACAGCGGCGGCAGCCGTAGGTTTAATGATTCCGGCGGCTGTCTTCTGCCAAGGGACAAGCGGTCCGACGACCCCGCCGGCGACCGGCACTGGGGGGATAACCACTGGCGGCACTGGGACCGGCGGCGCGGGCACCCCGAGCATTGGGACGAATCCAGGGCGCACGACAACCCCCTCGACGACCACGACCAGCCCGAGCAACCCACCGGCGGTGGTCAACATTCCGCAGCCCATCTTTGTCAGCGGCCGCGTGATGCTGGAGGATGGAACCGCGCCTACTGATTCGGTGGTGATCGAGACCGTGTGTAACGGCCAGACGCATGGGGAAGGCTATACGGATGCCAGGGGCTACTTCTCGGTCGAACTGGGCGGGCGCAATTCGGTGATTCAGGACGCGAGCGAAATGACTTCGTTCAGCAGCATGAACGCCTCCGGCATGACGGGCAGCAACTCAACATCGGGGACGTTCGGCGGTTCCGGGTCGGCGGAGCGCAAGTACATGGGCTGCGACCTGCAGGCCAAACTGGCGGGGTATCGCTCGCAGACGGTGTCGCTGGCGGGGCGGCGTGGCATGGACAATCCCGACGTAGGGACGATTCTGCTGCATCGCAACGGACCAGCGGAGGAAGGCAAGACGATCAGCGCGGTCTCGCTGGCAGCGCCCAAGGATGCCAAGAAGGCATACGAAAAAGGCATGGACGCGATCAAGAAAAAGAAATTCGACGATGCCCAGAAGAGCTTCGAAAAGGCCGTGGAGGTGTATCCGAAGTTCGCCACCGTGTGGTACGAGTTGGGGATGCTGCAGGCAGGCCAGGGAAAGATGGACATGGCCCGCAAATACTGGGACACGGCTGTAGAGTGCGACCCGAAGTTCGTCAAGCCGTACCTGCAGATTGCGATTCTGGAATTGCAGTCGCAGAAGTGGAAGGGCGTGGTCGAAGTTACGGACCAACTGGTGAAGTTGGATCCGTTCGACTATCCGCAGGCGTTCTTCTTCAATTCAGTGGCCAACTACAACCTGCGGAACTTTGAAGCGGCGGAGAAAAGCGCGCGGGCGGCGGAGCGGCTGGATACGCGGCACGCAATCCCCAAAGTGAGCCATATTCTCGGCATGATTCTGGCGATGAAGAAGGACTATGCCGGAGCGACGGAACATTTCAAGGCGTACCTGAAATTCGCGCCGGCGGCGGAAGACGCCGCCAAGGTGCGATCGCAGCTTGCCGAGGTGGAGAAGATAACGGCGGCCAGCGCGGCGACCAAAGAGCAGCAGGAGCAGTAGGGACCACGGCGCGCACGGCAACCGCTCCCGACCCTTAGGGTACCCCGGTCGCGGCTCGGATTGCCGCTACTTTCCGGGGACGCCGATGATGCCGCGGGTGGCGAAGTCGGTCATGGTGAGGAGCAGCAGAATCGCCAGCCACAGCAGGCCGCCCACAACCACCAATTTGGTCAGCTTATTACTGTGGCGGATGTGCATGAAGAATAGCGCCACGAGCAGCATCTTGGCCGACGCGATGGAAAGCGCGACCACGGTATTGAAGGCTCCGAGGTCAAGACGGGAGACCGCCGTGGTGACTCCGGTGGCCACCAGCAAGGCCAGCAGAATCTTGACATAGGTTCCGACGGAATCGATATGGGTGTGTTCTTGCGGGTCGCTCATGACTATTTCCCCAGGTGGCGGTCGATTAGATATAACAGCGGGAACAGGAAAATCCAGATCACATCGACGAAGTGCCAGTAGAGCCCGGCTACATCCACCGGCGTGTAATAGGACGCCGAGAACCTGCCCTTGTTGGCCTGAACGATGAGAGTGAGCAGAATCCCCACGCCGATCACCATGTGCAGGGCGTGCAGACCGGTCATCGCAAAATAGATGGAGAAGAACAACTGGGCGTGTCCCTGATCGCCGGGCGCAACGCCTTCCAGGTGGAAGGCCGCCTGGCCAGGAATGTGGTGTTCTTCAAACTTCTCGTTCCACTCGTAGGCCTTCACGCCGAGGAAGATGCCTCCGAACAGAAGGGTGAGAATCAGGAACATCACGATGGCCTTCCGTTGGCCGAGCTGACCGGCGCGGACGGCCATCACCATGGTGAAACTGGAGAGCAGGAGGACGCCGGTGTTGAGCGCGCCGATGACCTCATTCAAGCTGCTGGACGCGATCGCGAAGACTTCCGGATACCAGTTGCGGTAGACGGTGTAGACGGCGAACATGCCGCCGAAGAACATGATTTCGGTGATCAGAAAGATCCACATGCCGAGCGTGGAGGCGTCTTTCTGCTGGGCCTCGGTATCGAACTGCACGCGCAGCGCGAGAGTTTCGGTGTGAGCGTGATCAGCCAACTTCGACCTCCTCCGCCATCAGGCTGGCGTAGTCGTAGGCTCCGCGCGTGACCACCGGGGTCTCGTCAAAGTTGTGGACCGGCGGCGGCGAAGAGGTCTTCCATTCGAGTCCGGTGGCGCCCCAGGGGTTGGCCGGCGCCACTTTGCCATAGCGCAAGGACCAAATGAAGTAGATCATGGGAATCGCGTAGCCGACGGCCAGGACGCTGGCGCCCGCGGTGGAGAGCACGTTTAGCACCTGGAACTCTTCCGGGTACAAATGGTAGCGGCGCGGCATCCCGAGATAGCCCAGGATGAACTGCGGGAAGAAGGTCAGGTTGAAGCCCAGGAAGATGACTAATGCGGAAAGCTTGGCCCAACCTTCGGGGTACATGCGTCCGGTGATCTTGGGCCACCAGAAGTGCATGCCGCCGAGGTAACCCATGAGGGCGCCGCCCACCATAATGTAGTGAAAGTGCGCCACCACGAAGTAAGTGTCGGTGACGTGGATGTCCATGCCCAAGGCGGCCAGAAACAGGCCGGTAAGTCCGCCAATGGTGAACAATCCGATAAAGCCGAAGGCGTACAGCATGGGTGTCTGCAAGGAGATGGAACCCCTGTACAGGGTAGCTGTCCAATTGAACACCTTGATGGCCGAGGGGATGGCGACGAAGTAACTGAGGAAGCTGAACACCATGCCGGCATAGAGCGACTGGCCGCTGACGAACAGGTGGTGGCCCCAAACCAGGAAGCCGAGTACAGCGATCGCCACGCTGGAAAACGCCACGATGCGATAGCCGAATATGGCCTTACGGGAAAACGTGCTGATGATTTCGCTGACCACGCCCATGGAGGGCAACACCATGATGTAGACGGCGGGGTGCGAGTAGAACCAGAAGAGGTGCTGGAAGAGCACGGGGTCGCCGCCGCGGGCGGGGTCGAAGATGCCGAGATGGAACACGCGCTCCACGAAGAGCAGCACGATGGTGACGGCCAGAACCGGGGTGCCCAGCACCTGAATCAGGCTGGTGGCGTAGTTGGCCCATACAAACAGGGGCATGCGGAACCAGGTCATGCCGGGAGCGCGCATGCGGTGCACGGTGACGATGAAGTTGAGTCCGGTGAGGATGGAGGAGAAGCCGGCGATGAAGATGCCAAGCGCGGTGGCGATGACCCAGCTATTGGAGTATGTCGTACTGTACGGGGTGTAGAAGGTCCAGCCGGTATCGACACCGCCGGCGATCATGGCGAAGAGGCTGAACGCCCCTCCGATGACGAGCAGGTACCAGCTCAGCAGGTTGAGCTTGGGAAACGCCAGGTCGCGGGCGCCGATCATGATCGGCAGGAAGAAATTTCCCAGCACGGCGGGGATGGACGGGATGAGGAAAAAGAAGATCATCGCCACCGCGTGCATGGTGAACAGCTTGTTGTAAGTCTCCGAACTGACCAGGTTACCCTGCGGTGTCAGTAGCTCGATGCGAATCAGGGTGGCGAAGGCGCCGCCGATGAAGAAGAACAAGGTGATGGTAAAGAGATACAACAGGCCGATGCGCTTGTGGTCCTTGGTAAGAAGCCACGATTTGAGGCCGTAACTGGCGTTGAGGTAATGCTCGCGTTCTTGTGCCGCTGCGGTAATCATATGGTTCTAACGATTCTTTGTTGCCGGCTTGCGTCCGCTATCCACCGGGCCGGTTCCCGGTTTCGGGCCTAACGATTTCACGTACTCCACCAGCTGCACTACTTGCTCTTCGGTGACCAGTCCCTGGAAAGTGGGCATCACCGGCTCAAAGCCGGAAACGACCTTGGCCTGCGGTTGGAGGATGGACTCGCGGAAATATGCTTCGTCGGCCTTCACCGCGGCGCCGCCGGCGAGTTGCACCTGCTTGCCGAAGAGTCCGATGAGGGTGGGACCGCGGCCGGAGTTATCTTCCTTGTGGCAGTTGTTGCAGGCGAGTTGTTCGAAGAGCTTCTTGCCGTTTTCGGCCAGCGAGCCCTCGGTGGCGCCGCCGCTGAGCCAGTTCTGATAATCCCTGGGCTCCATGACGTACACCCAACCGGTCATGCCGGAATGGCTGGTACCGCAGTACTCGGCGCAGAACAGGTGATACTTGCCCGGCTTGGTGGGCGTAAACCAGGTGGTGGTATAGCGGCCGGGCAGCACGTCCTGCTTGGTACGAAAGGCGGGGACGAAGAAGCTGTGGATCACGTCCTCGCTGGTCATGGTAAGGCGCACAGGGCGGCCCAGCGGGATGTGCAGTTCGTTGATCTCCCGCTGCCCTTCCAGATGTTGCAGCTTCCACATCCATTGCTTACCGACCGCGTAGATCTGATCTGGATGGCGTCATTGGGCGGTCTGCTGGCGGTGAAGAAAATGCTGGCGCCCCAGGTGAACATCACCATGGTGATACCGAACGGAATCACGCTCCACAGAATCTCCAGTGTGTAGCCGGTGTGCTGGACGTGCGGCAGTTCGTTCTCCGAGCGGCGGCGGTACCGGATGGCGAAATAGAAGATAGCCCCGAAGATCAGCAGCGTGAAGAACACGGTGACCGCGAGCATAAAGTACAGCAGGTGATCCACCTCGGGAGCCAGGGTGGAGGCCTGTTCTGGAAATAATTGAAAGTTACCCATCGCGTGCTATCCAACCCGCCGGAGAACGCGCCGGTCATTTCGCAGATCGCGGCGCAGAAAGATGAACAAGAACACGCCGCAGACCAGCGTGAAAGCTGCGCCGGCGAAGCGCACTATGTTCATCACCACGGCGCCGTACTTACCGGTAGCCGGGTCATAGTGGAAACAGAACAATAGAATTTGATCCACCGCGCTGCCGATCTTGTTTTGCGACGCTTCCACCAAACCGAGGCGGACATCGCGCGGCGCATATTCCACGCCATAGAAGTAACGCGAGAGGCGGCCTTCGGGAGTGAGCACCATGATGCCGCTGGCGTGCGCGAACTGATCGGTAGAGGCATCGTACTTATAGTGGTAGCCGATGGTGTCCATGAGCGCCGTGATATTGGCCTGGTCGCCGGTAAGCAGGTGCCAGCCGTTGGCCGAACCCGGGCGGCCGTAGCGGCGCATGTAGAGCTGCTTCTTGCCGGCGGCGGTTTCCGGGGTGTCCTTGGGATCGAAGCTGACGGCGACGATTTCGAAATCCTTACCGGGATCGAGCGAGACCGCTTTCAAACTGCTGGCCAGCCCGTTGAGAATCTGGGTGCAGAGCATGGGGCAACGGTAGTATACGGGCGCGAGAATCACCGGCTTGCAGCGCTGGAAGAACGAGGAGAGCGGGACGTCGCGTCCGGCTTCATCCTTGAACATGAGGTCGAGCGAGACCTGCTGGTCGAGGCGTTGATCTATGCCGACGCCTTTCAGCGCATCGGGAAGAGCGGGCTTCAGGTTACTGTCCTGCATCCGGGATTGCTGCGCGGGGCCCAGTAACTTGCCTGGCTGGGCTACGGCAGCGGCGGCTGTGGCCAGCGCCAGCACGACGCGTATGGCAACGCGGGCGGATCGAATTGGTTTCATTTCTTGGGTACCTCGATGGCTGCTGCCGGGACGCTGCGCGACGGCAGTCCGCGCCTGGCCAGGACTTCGATTGCCTGCGCCACCGGAATGCGCACGACGCCCTTCTGCGGGTCTAGCCATGCGTAGCCATTTAACAGTTTGTCTTCCTCGGCGCGGATGGCCTTGAGATCCGGAATCGGAGTTTTCTGTAACTGCGGTTCCGGGAAGAGTTTGGTTGGCTCCACCGTATTGGCGACGCTGGTTTCCTCGCGCGACTGGAAGTACTTCAACAGCCCGAACAGCAGGCCGATGGAGACCGCGCACACGATGACCAGGCCGATAGCGAATTTGCCGACGGCCCAGACATTGACGTCCGTGGTTTCGTGTCCGGCGTGGGGAGTATGGGGATGCTTAGTCTCGTCCATGTTCCAAAACCTCCTCCAGGTGCGGGGCATTGAGCGGCATCAGCGGGCGCTTCTCCAGTTGCATGAGGAAGTACGCCAGCCAGAGGCCGACCAGAGCGACGGGGATGGTGAAATCCAGGAAGCTGACGCCGAAGCTGTCGTGGCGGAAACTCGGCGTGATCAACCAGTAGAGATCGACGAAACGCATCAAGAGAATGAAGATCGCAATGGAGGCCAGCAGTTTGAAATTGCGCTTGAGATCACGCGAGAGCAAGAGCGCGAAGGGCAGCGCGAAATGGCCGACCACCAGCAGCAGTCCGACGTACTGCCAGCCGTGATTGAGGCGGGCAAGATACCAGGGAATTTCTTCCGGCAGGTTGCCCGCCCAGATGATGAGGAATTGGGAAAACGAAAAGTACGCCCACACCATGACCATGGCGAGCAGGAACTTGCCGAGATCGTGCAGATGGCGGTGAGTCAGCACCTCCGACATGGGCCGTTGGTAGGACAGCAGGACCATGAGGGTGATCAGAAATGCCATCGCGGTGAGGCATTGGCTGACCATGAAGAGCATGCCGAAGATGGTGGAAAACCACTTGGGATCCACCGACAGCACCCAATCGACGGCCATGAAGGTCACGCTGAATCCCCAGAACAGGAGTCCGGGGCCGGCCATGCGGCTCATCTTGGTGTGGACTGCGTCGTGGCCTTCGAGATCTTCTTTGAGGGACCAGCGATTGAACCACCAGGCGAGGAACATCCAGCCGGCAAAGTAGAAGGCGGCGCGCCCCAGGAAGAACGGGACGTTGAGGTAGGGCGCCTTGTGTCTAAGTAGCTCATCGGCGGCGACTAACTTCGCGTGCGGCCAGGGATAGAGGTTGTTGATGCCGATCACGATGGGGAGAAACATCACGAGCACCAGTGGCAGGGTGCGGGTGGCCGCCTCGCAGGCGCGGCGGATGACGAGGCCCCAGGCACCGCCGGTGACGTATTGCAGCATGAGCCACGCCAGCGGGCCGATGGTGAGGGCGATGATGAAAACGTACGACCAGAGGTAAGAGCGGTAGAACTGAGTTGGCCCGGCGGCGAAGAAGCCGGCGGCAGACACCGCAGTCCCGAGGACACCGGCAACGAGAGCTCGGATGCGCCACTGACGGAGGTCGGTCCTCAATTGTGGGGTGATGCTGTAATCCACGGCGTTGGCCATCATTTCGCGCCTCCCAGTTGGCCGCGCGCGGCGGCGGGCACGTCGTCGATGGAAGCTTGCTGGCTGAGTTGCAGCGCGCGGATGTAGGCGACGATGGCCCAGCGATCCTCCGGCTGAATCTGGGCTGCATAATCGGGCATGGCGCCGAATCCGTTGGTGATCACGTCGTAGAGATATCCATTGGGCTGTTGTCGCAGGCGGTCGCTGTGATAGGTGGGCGGACGGCGGTAGCCGCGGCGCACGATCATGCCGTTGCCGCTGCCGGTGCGGTCGTGACAGGGGGTGCAGAAGACGTTGAAACGCTGCTCGCCGCGGAGGAGGAGAGCCTTGGTGACGGGCATGGGGAATTCATTGGCCGGTTTGCCGTCGGCGCCCTTGCCGGTGTAAAACAACGTGTCGTCCTTGAGGTGGCCGCGCGCCACGGTGCCTTCGGTGATGGGGCGGGCGGAGCGGCCATCGGCGAAGAACTCGCTGGGCCGCAGAGGGACGTACTTCGGCTGGTCGTGCATGTCCTGCCGGCAGGCCGATAGCGCGGCAAGCGACAACACGAGCGCGCCGAGCGTGCATGCGGACGCTGCCGTACGGTCGCGGCTCGGAGCGGAGCCGCGCGCGTCAGCAAGCGGTTTCCCGACAGGCTGGTGGACTTCTGAAACTGCATCCTTAGTGCGCAACTTCAGATACCTCCCTGGGATCCAGCGTCTCCAGGAACTCGCACGTCTTCTGGTGATCGAAAAGCGGATCGGTGGATTCGATGCACAGGAAAAAACGGTTGCGGCTGGCCTGCGCGAATCGCGGCACATTGAAGGTGGGGTGATAGGGCATGGGCAGGCCGCAGAGGCCAAGCAGGCCGAAAACGGCGGTGAGCGCCGCAAAGAGAATGGTCATCTCAAACGTGATGATGATGTAGGCGGGCCAACTGTGCAGCGGACGTCCGCCGACATTGATGGGGTAATACATCACGGTGACGAAGTACTGCAGCGCGTAGCCTATGGTTCCGCCCACGATGCCGCCGACCAGCACCAATAGCGGCAGCTTGTTCTTATGCAGGTGCAGAGCGTCGCTCAGCTCTTCAATCGGGAAAGGCGAATAGGCGTCGAGTTCCCGGTACCCCTTTTCGCGCGCCGCGCGGGCGGCGTTGACCAGCGCGGAGGGGTTGTCGAATTCGGCCATCACGCCGTAGATCGGCTTGTTCATCCGCGCGAATCCTCCTTGATCTTGGCCTGCGGCAGAAGGGTCCGGACTTCAAAGATCGAAATCATAGGCAGGAGACGAATAAACAGCAGGAATAGGAACAGGAACAGCCCGATGGTGCCAAGGTAGGTGGCCCAATCCCAGCGGGTGGCTTCGAAGACGCGCCACGAGGAGGGCAAGTTATCCTGCGCCAGGCTGGCCACGATGATCACGAAGCGCTCCAGCCACATGCCCACCAGCACGATCAGCGACCAGATGAAGAGCACTACCGAATTGCTGCGGACTTTCTTGAACCAGAGCGCGTTGGGCGCGATCACGTTGCAGGCGATGAGCACCCAGTAGTGGTACTTGTAGGGGCCGGTCATGCGGTTCCACATGGCGGCCTGTTCGTAGACGTTGCCGCTGTACCAGGCGCTGAATGCCTCCATGATGTAGGAGTAGCCCACGATCAGGCCGGTGGCCATCATGACCTTGGCCGCGTTATCCAGGTGCTTGTCGGTGATCAGGCCCTTCAGCCCATAGACCGAGCGTAGCGGGATGGCCAGCGCCAACACCATGGCGAAGCCCGAATAGATCGCGCCGGCAACGAAGTAAGGCGGGAAGAACGTGCTGTGCCATCCGGGGACGATACCGACGGTGAAATCGAAGCTGACCACGGTGTGCACGGAGAGCACGAGCGGGGTCGCCAAACCTGCCAGCAGCAGGGATGCAGTTTCGTAAACCGCCCAGTGTTTGGCCGAACCGCGCCACCCCATGGCGAGGATTCCGTAAGTGACTTTCAGCGCGCGATGCTCGGAGCGGTCGCGCAGTGTGGCCAGATCGGGCATCATGCCGACATACCAGAAGAGCAGCGACACTGTGGCGTAAGTGGAAACCGCGAACACGTCCCAGACCAGTGGGCTGCGGAAGTTGGGCTCGATTCCCATCGTGTTGGGATACGGGAAGAGCCAGTACATCAGCCAGGGGCGGCCCAGGTGAAGAATCGGGAACATGCCGGCGCAGGCCACGGCAAAGATGGTCATGGCTTCGGCGAAGCGGTTGATGGAATTGCGCCACTGCTGGTTGAGCAGCAGCAGAATGGCGGAAATCAGCGTGCCCGCGTGACCGATACCAACCCACCAGACGAAGTTGGTGATGTCCCAGGCCCACATGGTGGGTCCGCGAAGGCCCCAGACCCCGAGGCCCTTGGTGAACAGGAGCGCCACGGCGAGCAGGAAAATCAATAGCAGCCCCATGGCTACGGCGAAAGTGCCGATCACCACGTACGGCGTCTTTCTGGTGAGGACGACGCTTGCGATCTGGTCGGTAACGGTGCCGAAGGTATAGCCCGGTGCGATGATCTTTTTCGACTCGGGTGAGTCGATTACCTGAAGTTCATCCGCCATGGCTTAAGCCTCGATCTCCGAGTTGGGATTGCGCAGGGTCGCGAGATAAGTGGTGCGCGGCCGCGTGTTGAGATCGGCCAGCAGCGAGTAGTTCCGTTCATTGGCTTTGAGTTTGGAAACGCGGCTGTTCTTATCGTTGATATCGCCGAAGACAATGGCCTCCGACGGGCACGTGGCCTGGCAGGCGGTTTGGATTTCGCCGTCGCGCACCGGGCGGTCCTGCTTCTCGGCGTCGATTTTGGCGGAGTTGATGCGCTGCACGCAGTAGGTGCATTTTTCCATGACGCCGCGGCTGCGCACCGAAACGTCCGGATTGCGCTGCAACTGGAGGCTGGGGGTGTCGAAATCGCTGAACAGGAAGAAGTTGAAGCGCCGCACCTTGTAGGGGCAGTTGTTGGAGCAATACCGCGTGCCCACGCACCGGTTGTAGACCATGTCGTTCAGGCCTTCGGAGCTATGCACGGTGGCCTGCACGGGGCAGACGAGTTCGCAGGGCGCGTTCTCGCAATGCATGCAGGGAACAGGTTGGTTGTAAATGGCCGGATCGCTCTCGT
>JAPKZC010000346.1:2504-5867 GCA_026394025.1 Candidatus Solibacter sp. | reverse complement strand
CGCGACCGCGGCGAGCGGGTCTGCTCCTTCAATTGGGAGAGCGAAGCCTTGCTGCCGGCCAAGGATAAGCAAATCGCGCTCGACATCCCGGCCAGCGCCGTGCAACCCGCCGAGACCGAACCCTTCAAGCAGCAGCCCGCGATAGCGGCGCGCGAAACCCAGGCGGACCCGCTCAATATCAAAGTGATGGTCAACTTCGCACCGCAGGACTCGCTCTCCGCCTCGCTCCAGCCCTTCGATACCCGGGCGCTGATATCCATCCTGCGCAACATGGCGCGGGAACCGCGCATCACGAAGTTCAGCATCGTCGCCTTCAACCTGCAGGAGCAGCGCGTGATCTACCGTCAGGAATCGGCTGCGCAGATCGATTTCCCAGCCCTCGGCGAAGCGCTCCACTCGCTCAACCTCGGCACGGTCGATCTCAAACGGCTGGCGCAGAAGCACGGCGACGCCGAATTCCTGACCAGTTTCATCACCCAGGAGATTAAAGCCGGCAAGGAGGAACCCGACGCCGTGATCATCGCCGGCCCGAAAGTTGTCGTCGAAGGCGGGTTGCCGCAGGAATCCTTCAGGGAGGTTGGCGATCTGAAGTTTCCGGTCTTCTACATGAACTACAACCTGAACCCGCAGGTCAATCCCTGGCGCGACGCCATTGGGTCGGCGGTGAAAACGCTCAAGGGCGCCGAGTTCACCATCAGCCGTCCGCGCGACCTCTTTTTTGCCTGGACCGAGATCATCGGCCGCATTATAAAACTAAAGTTCGGAAAAAACGCAACCGCAAGCGCTGCCGCGCCCGTCAGATAAGTTATGCGGGTTCTTCTCACTGCGTTCGTCATCGCGTCGGCCGCGCTCCCCGCCGCCGCCCAGAAGTTTGGGGCCGCCGAGAACCTGGGGCCCGCCATCCCGACGCCCCAATTCCTGGTGGACAGAATGTTGGAGGCCGGCCGCGTCAAACCCGGCGAGGTGGTTTACGATCTGGGTAGCGGGGATGGCCGGGTGGTCATCACCGCGGCGCAGAATTTCGGCGCGCGCGCCGTCGGCGTCGAACTGATGCCCGACCTGGTCCGCAAAGCCCGCGAACGCATCCAGATCCTGGGTCTGGCCGACCGCGTCAGTATCGTGGAAGGCAGCGCTTTGCGAATGGACCTGAGCCCGGCGGACGTGGTGACCATGTGGTTCCTGACCAACTCCAACGACCGGTTGCGCCCCCATCTGGAGAAGCAGCTCAAAACCGGCGCCCGGGTAGTTTCCAACGAATTCCCCATCCGCGGATGGAAACCTACGCAGTTGATTCAAATCCAGGTGCGCAAGGTGGAACACACCATCTTCGTTTACGAAATCGGCCACACGAAGTAGTTCCGCTCCGAAACCGTGCTTCGGAGCGGAGCTACTTCGTCTTCCCCGCGTTTTCCAGCACGCTCCGCGCCATGTAATTCTCAATCTTGGCGCCGTTGCGCGCAGTCTCGTAGTAGGCGGCGCGCAGCATCTGGTCCTTGCTGTTGAGCAGCATGTCGCGGATGTTCTGCTGCACGCGCGGGTCGTTCAATTCACGCTGGCCGGCCGGTTCCCGGGTGATCACCTTGAGGATTCGAAAGCCTTCCGGCGTGGGGATGATCGGCGAGACGCCGCCCTGCGGCAGCGAAACCACCATCTTGCGCAACTCCGGGTTGGCACGGTCCAGATCGCTCTCGCGCACGAACCCCATATCGCCGCCATTGGGCGCCGAATTGGGATCTTCCGAGTAGTTCTGGGCGACCATGGCGAAATCCACCCCTTGGCGCAACTGGGCGGCGAGTCCTTCGATCTTGGCCTTCGCCTCCTTCTCGTTCTGCGCCTTGCTGTTCTTAAGATTGCGCACATTCGGGTCGGGGAACGGCGTGACCAGAATCTGCGCCATGTGAATGGTGGGCTCCGGCGGGTTAAAACTGGCTTTATTGGCGTTGTAGAAACTCGTGATATCGCCGTCCGTGATGGTGATCTTTGAGGTGATTTCCTTGTTCACCAACTTGTCCACCGTCAACTTGCTGCGCACCTTGGCCTTCAAATCGTTGAGCGTCAAGTGCTGCGCGGAGAGCTGTTTTTCGAATTCCTCCTTGGTGTAGGGGGCGCGCATTTTGGAGATCTCGGCCTCCACGTCGGCATCCACCGCCGCCAGTCCCAGCTTCTCGGCGCGCTGCAGCATAATCTCCTGGATGATCATGCTGGAGAGCAGATCGATCTTCTGCGCCATGACCTGGTCTTCGCTCGCTCCTTCGGCCTGCTGGGCGTTGGATTGATAAGTCTTATCGAGTTCGGCGAGGGTGATGGCGTGCCCGTTCACCTCAGCCGCCACGTTGGCTGGCGGCGAGTGCTTGCACGAAGCCAGAAAGAGCGCGGCGGCGCCCGCGGCGAGGACAACAAGAATGCGCTTCATTTTCGTGACCCTCTATTGTAGCCCGGTGGGCGTCCGGGCGGGCTTCGTCATTCGGCCTTCGAGTAGTAGTACGTGTACTTGCTGTAAAGTTCCGAAGCGCGGGCGCCGTTGGCTACAATGCCGAGGACGTTGTTCTCGCACAGAGACTGCATGGCGCGCGTCACGTTGTCGAAGGTGGTGGAGCCGATTTTGACCACCAGTACCGTGCCGTCAGCCATGGTGGAAAGCAGGTTGGCGTCCGCTGAGAACAACAGGGGCGGAGTATCGAAGATGGCCCAGTCGAAGCTGCGGGGGAGTTCCTCGAAGAGCAGCTTGGCCTGGCGCATGTTGAGCAGTTCGAGCGGGTTCTTGACGGGCGCGCCGGCGGGCAGCAGATAGAGATTCATGCCTTCCACGCGGCGGATGGCCTGGGCGAAAGTACATTGGCCGGTGAGGAAATCGCTGAGCCCGGGGGCGCGGTCAATCTGAAAGAGGTTGTGGATGACGGGGCGGCGCAAATCGAAATCGCCCAGCAGGACCGAACTCTCCGCCAGATGGCACTGCGCCAGGGCCAGGTTCACGGCGGTAAACGTCTTGCCTTCGGCCGGCGACGGACTGGTGACGACAATGGTGTGCAGCGGTTGCAGCGACTGCAAGTGGTTGAGGCGGGTGCGCAGGGTGCGAAACTCCTCGGCCGGAGTTTCGTGGGAGTTGTTGAGATCAAGCAGGTGCGATTCCGGAGCCGGCGAGAACGGCACCACCTGGACCTGGGTGAGCATGCCTTGGTGGATATTGAGCCGCATCGGACCGCCCGAGGGGGTCGATGGGGCGCCGTTCACCGGTCCGCCGGGCTGGCGCAGATCGGGGTTCAGTGGTCCTGCGTTGGCGGCAACCACCTCGGCGGAAACCACGGGTGGCTCTTCGGGAGGCATCATGCCGCCCATTTCGGCGCGCCTCAATGCATCGTGTAC
>JAPKZC010000346.1:0-2440 GCA_026394025.1 Candidatus Solibacter sp. | reverse complement strand
GCGGCACTCATCGCGATGGACCCGACAACAATCGCGCTGGACCAGGCCAGCCACAAAATACGCCGTTTACGGCGCACCAGCAGCGCGTTTTCCAGCAGCGGGATACTGCTCAGCACAGGCAGATTGGTATAAGCGCGGACGTCCTTCAGATTCTTCAGGGAGGAGTCCTTCATCTCCTTGGCGCCAGCCAGCACGATTCCAATCATCAGGCCGATTCCGGCGCCCATGGCCGCCCACTGGAGGCGGTTGGGTTCGGAGGGCGACTCCGGGAGGCTGGCGGGATCGAGCACTTCCAGATTCTCACCGATTCTGCGGTCTTCCAGATTCTTGGCGGTGTCGGAGACTTGAGTCTTGCGCTGAAAATCTTCGTAGTTCTGCTTGGCCAGCGCGAGGTCGCGGCTGAGGCTGAGATACTGTCCTTCCATCTGCGGGCTGCCTTCGACGCGCGAACTGTAGTTGGCAGCGGTCCGATTCAGTTCCCGGATCTGCCGGGCCTTCTCGTCCATCTGAAGATTCAGGTTCTGCAACTCGGTCTTGAGCACGTTGTTGGACGCGGTGAGATCCTGCACCGCCTTCAATGCCTGCTGATTGGGAATCCGTTTGATGGTTGGGCCGGCAGCCGGGGCGGCGGCCTGTCTTTCCAGGTCTTCCTTCTCGACGTCCAGGCGTCTCTTCTCGAGAGTTGCCAGCGAGTTCTGGCGAGCCTTGATGGTAGGGTGGTTGGGGGTCAACTGCTCCGACAGGGCGGCGATCTCCGACTGCAGATTCATGATTCTCTGATTGAGCTGGTTGAGCAACTCGTTGCGGACCACCGCCTGCCCGCCGACGGCGACCTGGTCCTCGAGAATGGAATTGTAGTAGTTCAGGCTGTTGTTGTTGTTCTGGAGCTGGGTCTCGGTCTGGAGTTTCTGTTGCTGTAAGCGGCTGAGACCCTCGTTAGCCTGCGACACCATCAACTGATAGTTGTTCAATTGCGCCACGTTAGCCTGGAATTGCTCCGGCAGGCGGCCCATGTTCTCCATCTTGAACTTCATCAGCGCCTGTTCCAGGCCGTCCACCCTTTCCTTGGCCTGCTTCATTTCGTCGCCGAGGAACTGGGCGGTGAGGTTCGCCTGTTTTTTCTGGACGTCGGCGTTCGCCTCCGTGAACTTGGTGACCAGTTCCTGGACCACGGATTTGGCCTTGAACCGGTTGGGGTAGGAGAACGAGATGGTGAATGCCGATGCGATGCGGCCGGGACCGGCGCCGGGAACTTCCACGGGCTGAATCCGGATGGCCTTGGCTGCGCATGTCCTGGATGATGTCATCCAGGGGATATCGCTGTTGCTCCTTGGGGTAGAGATTGAGAGCGGGGCGCTGGATCAACTCCTGGAGACTGCCCCGGCTGAGGATTTCCTGCCGCATCTGGTCCAGGCGCTGCTGCATCTGCATATTGAACACCGTCGGCACCAGGCTGGCGGAAATCTGCTGGGGAGTGATGCGCAATATCGCCTGCGACACGTAGGTGTCGGGCCAGAGGAACGCCACCACCACCGCGACCACCAGTCCGCCGAACATCGGCCCGATTAGCCACGAGCGATAGCGGCGGAGCATGTCGATGTAGTCTTCGACGTCGGGGGGACGGCGGGTCACGGTCACGAAATTCTGTGCTGCTGCCATAACTTTGATCTTTGCCGGTTGCCTCAGGACGGCGGGCATTCGCCTTAGTGGACGATGATGATGTCTCCCGGATTCAGGTAGATGTTCTGCTCCATTTTCTTGCCCTTGATGACATCTTTGTAATTGAAATTCAGGCGCTCGCCGGTCGCCCTCATGATGATAATTTTCTTCTGGTTGGCGAAGTCCTTGAAGCCTCCGGCATTGACCAGCGCCTCCAGAACCTTGGTCGGTACGAGCAGGGTGTACTGGCCGGGCTTATTGACCTCGCCGTTGATGTAGAAGCGCTTGCTGTTGACCGCGGTCACCGACACGCTGACGTCGGGATCCACGATGTACTTCTTGAGCTTTTCCTTGATTGCATTGCCGAGATCCGCGGGGGTGAGGCCGGCGGCCATGATGTCGCCGAGGAAGGGCATGGTGATTCTGCCGTCGGGTCGGATCATGTGGGCGCCGCTGAACTCGGTGCTGCCGTAAATCAAAACCATGATCTGATCCTCGGGACCGAGGATGAAGGGATGGTCGTCATGGGCGGGCCCCTGCGCGCCCTTTCCGATCGCCTGATCCCGCGGCGATGCCAGTCTTGCGGGGTCGATCTCCGGCTGCGCGACGACCCGCGGCTTGGTTGCCGGGGCGGCTTGGGCCGAAGGATTGGCAGCGGGGTCGCTAACTCGGGCGGCAGCGGGCGGAGGCGCAGCCGGGAGTTCCATCAGGCACGGCGTGCTGCCCGTTGCGGCGATCGCGCCGGCCGAGTCTGTCACCTGGACCGTGTAGGAGAACGTGC
>JAPKZC010000605.1 GCA_026394025.1 Candidatus Solibacter sp. | reverse complement strand
CGGGGCGCACCGGGGGAGTACGCCTACTGGGGGTTTGAAGGGCGCGCTTGCAGGCGGAAGATATTCCCCGATGGAAGGGGTATCGCCGTATGTTACAGCACCCTCAGTGAGCACTTGCGCCGGCGTGGGCCGTTGAGTCTGGAAGATGTAGTTTCGGAACTAAAATATTTGTGCGGGCTGTCGCCGGACATTCGGAGCCGGCACGCCGCTGGATTCTACGGCGAAGCGGCCCCACTGTGCGATAGGCTTAATGACCTGACGCGAGCGTCCTACACGGCGACTGCGAAATCTTACGGCAGCGTGCGCGGCGACGCCCCACTGGGTCCGGATATCGACCTTATCAATGCGCTATTGGCTCGCGCGCGCCGGCTCGCGGGTCGCGGCGCCGCCGGCGCGGACCCGAAGATGCGGCTACTGGATGTAGGAACCGGCCACGGGAGAGATCTATCCTATTTTGCGCGGATGAAGGATGTCGACGCTTACGGGATAGACACCGCGGATGGTTTTCTGGAGATGCTGCGCGAACGCCAGCGGTGCGAGACGATACCCAGATGGAGAGTGCTGGGAATGGATATGAGGCACCTCGCATTCAAGGATGAAACGTTCGATATCGTCCGCCACAATGCGACGCTGCTACACCTGCCCCTGATTGGTCCGGGGTATGGTGTAGACGAAGCATTGGCGGAGACATACCGCATCCTGAGACCCAATGGTGTCCTATATGCTCTGGTAAAGGCGGGCGATGGAATGGCTATTTTCGACACCAGGGAGGGCCTCGGCCCCCGCTTCTTTCAGTTTTTTTCCGAAAGGACGCTCGAAGAATGCGTGTGCCGCAATGGCTTTGAGGCGTGCGAGATCACGAGGCATTCCAGCCAGCGGGCGGGCAGATTGATCGAGTGGCTAAGCATCACCGCGCAACGGGCGGGAAACATAGCGCCGGGCGGCTAGGCTTCACCGGCCTTCACCAGCCGCGAGTCCACGTCGGCATTTGCGAAGGCCAGCAAGCGACCGATGGTCGATTCAACCCGCTCTTTCGTGGACCCAACGGTTCGCACGGATTCCACGGGTTCCTGGGCCGAGAGATAGAACTTGATTTTCGGCTCGGTACCGGAAGCTCGCACGGTAACGGAGCAACGGTCAGCCAGGCGGAAGATCAGCATCAGTTCACGAGGAATCTGCGATCCATCCGCGTCGAAGAAGTCGTGTGTCCCATAATTCTGGATCTCCAGAACGCGCTTTTCCGCCCACATCTGCGGCGGGTCCGCTTCGTAGCTGGCCAGCAAAGTGTTGATCTTCCTGAGGCCATCGCCGCCCTCGAAAGTACGCGTGTGGAGACGGTCTCCGTAATAGCCGTGCTCGACGTAGATCTGGTTCAGAGTGTCCAGGGCGGTCGTATGGTTCGCCGCGGCGAACGCCAGTAACTCGGCGAACATCACCGCTGAGCCCGCGGCGTCCTTGTCGCGGGCATAGTCCTCCGCCAGGTACCCAAGGCTTTCTTCCGCCGCAAAGACGCAGTAGGTGCTGGACTGCAGAAGCTTCGCGTTCCAATCAGCGGCCGATGTATCGCCACGGCCGCCGGCCATTTCCTCGTATTCGCGCAGTTTCGCGCCGATGTACTTAAAGCCGGTGAGCGTATCGACGCACTTCACTCCCCGTGCGGCGGCGATGCATTGCATCAGATCCGTCGTTACGAACGTCTTAATGATGGCCGCGCGTTGAGCGTTCGAAGAGTTCAGCACGCCCCTCCGAAACAGTTGTTCCAATCGGTAGTGCGCGATCAGCGATCCGACCTGGTTGCCGGACAGGCATTCGTATTCGCCAAGGTCGTTCCTTAGGGCCGCCGCCAGACGATCGCAATCGGGGTCGGTCACCAGGGCGGCGATGGCGCCGGTCCGCTCTGCGAGCGCAATCACCAGTGAAAGCGCTTCCTTGTTCTCCGGATTGGGCGACGTCACCGTCGGGAAGCGGCCATCCTGGACGGCCTGTTCCGGCACTACGGCAACATCGAAGCCGAGTCCCTGCAGAGTCTGGGGAACGATCTTTCCCCCGGTTCCGTGGAGCGGACTGTACGCGACGCGCAACGAGGGGCGATCGGGGCCGAACACTTCCGGGCAGAGGATGAGATTTTTCAGCGCCGCGATGTAGGTTTCGTCAAAAGTCTTGCCGATCGCGACGATGTGCCCCGTACCGCGCGGCGAGCCGGTTTCGGCTCCGTCCCGCACGGCTTCAACCGCGGCGGTGATCCCGGAGGCGTGGGGCTCGGTAATCTGCGCGCCGTCGCTGAAGTAAACCTTGCAACCGTTGTCGTGGGGCGGATTGTGGCTCGCCGTCAACACCACGCCGGCATGGGCATGATACTGCCGGACGGCGAACGACAACTCCGGGGTGGGCGAGGGCTCGGTGAAGAGATAGGCAGTGCCTCCATGTGCCTCCACGATGCTGGCTGCGAGATGAGCAAACTGGTGGGAGTAGTGGCGGGTATCGTAGGCGATGGCCACCCGGGCCGGCTCGCTGGGAAATTTCTCCATGACGTATTTCACGAGTCCGCGAATGGCGATAGAGACGGTGAAGAAGTTCATGGTGTTCGTGCCAACCGCGGGGTGTTCCGGGACCTCGGTGGAGCCGCCCCCAACCTCGGCTTGCGTTACGTATTTTCCGATAGTGCGGCCACGCAAGCCTCCCGTCCCAAATTCAAGCGTGCGGTAGAACCGATCGGTCAATTCGGTCCACTGCTCGCGTTCCACCAACTCGCCTATGCTGAGCCGCTCCCACCCCTCACAATCTGACCTGCTCAGGAATCGAAGTACATTCGTGTGGGCAGCGCTTATCAGTGCACCGCGGCGCAAAGCGGCATCCAATGCATCGGTGATCCCGTTCATCATTTCCATTCTATCCTCAACATCGAGGGACCTAGCCCCCTTCTTTCTTTCGCATCGTAACAGAGGGAATCCCTCACCATCTTACCCGCTTGCCTTCCCGGCGGAGCCGCCCG
>JAPKZC010000407.1:1363-4572 GCA_026394025.1 Candidatus Solibacter sp. | reverse complement strand
GAGCGCGTCGTAAAGGCGGGATTTGCGACCTTCACGACGTTCCACCACCGCCGCGAACCGGCCGATACCCTGGTTGCGATGGGCGCCACCCTGCTGGACTCACCGGCGCAGGTGGCCCGGGCAGCCGACACCATCATCACCATTCTTCCCGCGGATGCTGAACTCAAAGAGACGGTATTCGGGGTTGGGGGTCTCCGCGAAGGCTTCTCCCCGGGCAAAGTGCTGATCGATATGACCACCGCCACCGCGCTTACCTTGCAGGAGGTGGCAGCCGCGCTAACGCCCATGGGCGTTCGCGTTCTGGACGCACCGGTCAGCGGCGGCACGACCGGCGCGGCCAACGGGACTCTGACCATCATGGTGGGGGGAGACGCTTCGCTGCTGGAAGAATGCCGCCCCCTGCTCGAAAGCATGGGCAGCCGCATTATTCACGCGGGTCCACTCGGTCAGGGCAAGATCGTGAAGATTGTCAACCAGATGATGGCCGCGGTCAATCTGCTCGCCATCGGCGAAGCATTCGCCTTTGGCATTCGCTCCGGCGCAGACCCGGATACCCTCTATAGCGTGATCAAGGAATCGTCAGGGTACTCCAAGATGATGGACCTGCGGTTGCCGGGTTTTCTGCTGGCCGGCTCCTTTCAACCCGGGTTCAAGCTGGACCTGATGAAAAAAGACGTCAACCTCGCTCTCGATTCGGCCCGGGCGCAGCGTATCCCGCTGTTGCTCACCGCGACGGCTTCGCAGGTGTTCGCGGCGGCCAGCATGGCCGGAAAGGGCAGTGCGGATTTCTCGGCGGCAGCGCAGTTTCTGGCCGACCTGGCCGGTGTCCAATTGAGCCGGCCCGAGGCCCGGGAGGGCGCTACCGGAGCCGTGGGAACATAACCGTAATGGAACTACATTCACAGACCATCGCAGAGCGATTCGTCGGCTTTGACCCGGCGACGCTGTATGAATCGGCGGGACATCGCGGGATGGTGGATCCCAAGATTCGTCCGGCCTGGGCGGGTGCGCGCGTTTGCGGCATAGCGTCCACGGTGCAATGCCCTCCCGGCGATAACCTGATGCTGCACCATGCGGTGGCAGCCGCCAAGCCCGGCGTGGTCATTGTCGCCACCATGGGCGGTTACCTTTTGGCGGGAGCCTGGGGCGAGATATTGACTGTGGCCGCGCAGGCCAAAGGCGTGGCCGGGTTGGCGGTCGACGGCGCCGTGCGCGACATCGCAGCCATCGCCGAACGGGAATTCCCCATCTTCAGCCGCGGCCTGGCAATCGGCTCTTGCACCAAGGAGCGGTTCGGCTCGCTGGATGTTGCGATTCAGTTCGGCGGCGTTACGGTGCGGCCGGGCGACATTGTGGTGGGGGATATCGACGGCCTGGTGATTGTGGCGCAGGAACAGGCGGAGGAAGTGCTGGCGGCCGCCACTGCGCGCCGCGTGCGCGAAGCGGAAATCATGGAAGAGCTGCGCATGGGCAAGACCACGCTGGAATTGCTAGGGCTCCCCGCCCTGCCGAAGCCGGGAGTGAAAGGGAAGTGAGCTCTGCCTCCACGGAAACTACGCCCGCCGGTACGGGAACATTTCCGCGCTTCCAGCCGGCGGATCTGACCACGTTCTGTTGCGCCGTCCTGGAGCGCCTGGATGTACCGCCCGACGATGCCCGCACGGTGGCGGACTGCCTGGTTGGCGCGGACCTGCGTGGCGTGGATTCGCACGGCGTGGTCCGTCTGCCGGTCTACGCCAAACGGATTCAGGCAAAGGTGGTCAAGGCGAGACCCGTCATCAAGGTGGAACCGCGCTTCGCGGCGGTCGCCCTGGTGCACGGCGATAACGGCTTGGGGCCGGTAGTGGGAACCCGCGCGATGGATGAAGCCATGCGCCTGGCGGAGCATAGCGGCGTCGGCTACGTCGGGGTTCGCGGCAGCAACCATTTCGGCACGGCGTCCTTTTATGTCCAGCGAGCGATCGCGCGAAACTTCATAGGCTGCGCGATTTCCAATGCTCCGCCGAACATGGCCGCTTTCGGCGGCCGGGAGCGGTTCCTGGGGACCAACCCCCTGGCGGTCGGAATCCCGGCGGGCAAAGACCGGCCGCTGATCTTCGACGCGTCGTCGAGCGTGGTGGCGCGCGGCAAGATCATCGTCGCCGCCCACCGCAACCTGCCGATCCCGGAAGGTTGGGCGATCGATCCCGAAGGCCGGCCGACGACGGATGCGGCCGCGGCGCTGGCCGGGGCGGTGCTTCCGTTTGGCGGGCCGAAGGGCTCGGCGATTTCGTTCATCATCGACATTCGCCACGTGTTCGCCGCCTTCCGAACGGATCTGTTCCTGCCCCAGGACGAGTTCTTGACGCGGATGGACGAAGTGCTGGCGATGCTCAAGAGTTCGGCGCCGGCGGCTGGAGTTGGGTGTGTGCTGGCGCCCGGAGAACTGGAACTGGATACGGAATTCATGCACCGGCAGCAGGGGCTTCCGCTGGCCGTGGAAGTGGTGGGGCAGTTAGTCGAAATCGGCAACCAGGTTGGCGTGGAGTTTCCTATGTCCCTGACCGGGGGGCTGGATGCCGCCCAAGGACCGCTCCCTGACGGTCGCGGCTCCGATCAGACGCAGAGGACTGTTTTATGAACGTAGATGTGGTGCAGTCTTTCAATTTCCTGCCCGTGCCCACGGACATTCATTTCGGATGCGGCATGTTGCGCAGCCTGCCGGAACGGCTAAAGTCTCTCGGGGCCACCAAGACTCTGGTGGTCACGGACCCCGGCGTGCGCGCCGCCGGCATTCTGGACCGCGTGACCAAGATTCTGCGTGACGCGGCCTGCGATTTCACGGTGTTCGATGGTGTCAAACCGGATTCCGGTTCCACGCTGATCGACGAAACCGTCGCTGAACTCCAGCGCAGTGCCTGCGACGCCGTGGCCGGAGTGGGCGGCGGCAGTTCGCTCGACACCGCCAAAGCCGTAGCGGCGCTGGCCACCAACCCCGGCCCCGCGCTGTCTTACACCGGCTTGCACAAAGTGCGCAACCGGCCGCTGCCCATGATCGCGATTCCCACGACTGCCGGCACAGGCAGCGAGGTTACGCTGTGGAGCGTGTTTACCGACGATACGCGCGCCGTCAAGGTGGCAATTGGCGGCACGATGATCTATCCCGCCGTGGCGCTGTGCGATCCGGAACTCACGCTGGATCTGCCGCCCATGTTGACGGCGGCCACCGG
>JAPKZC010000407.1:0-1307 GCA_026394025.1 Candidatus Solibacter sp. | reverse complement strand
CGTGGAGTGCTACACCAATAACGCCTGCCAGCCGATTTCGGGTGCGCTGGCATTGCAGGCCATCGAACTGATCGGCCGCCATTTGCGGAGTGCGGTATTGAACGGCCGCAATCTGCAATCGCGGTACGGCATCATGCTGGCCGCCACGACAGCGGGAATCGCGATGGACTCCACCCGTCTGGGACTCGCCCACGCTTTGGCCATGCCGCTGGGAAGCTGGGACCTGCGGGTGCCGCATGGCGTAGTGCTGGCGGTCACGCTGCCGGCCGTAATGGAATTCAATCATCTCGCCGAACCGGACCGGTTCGCGGATGTGGCGCGCGCCCTGGGCGAAGATGTCAGCCGGCTTTCGCGCCTGGATGCGGCCGGGCGGGCGGTGGCCGCGGTGCGGAATCTGGCGCGCGATATCGGGATCCCCGCCGGCCTCTCCGGCTTCGGGTTTCGCGAGGAGCATATCGCTCCGGTGGTGGAGGAGGCGATGCGCAGCGGCAATGTCCCGGTGAACCCGCGGCGCGCCGGCGCGGAGGACTTGAGCCGAATCCTGCGGCAGGTGATGTAAAGATGACCATGCAAACGCACGCAAATTTCATTGCCGGAAAATGGGCGCCCCCAAAAACGGGGAGTTACTACACCACCCACAACCCGGCACATCCCGATCAAGCGCTGGGCGAGGTCCCGTGTTCGGGGACGGCGGATGCGGAAGCGGCCGTTGGCGCCGCGAAAGAGGCGTTTCCCGGCTGGGCGAATACGCCGGGGCCGCAGCGCGGGGCACTGCTGTTCCGCTTCGCACAACTCCTCGAAGACTCCAAGAACGAGTTAGCCCGGATCATCACGCTGGAGCAGGGAAAGGCGCTTGGCGAGTCCGCGGGAGAGGTGGGCCGGGCGGCTGCCGAGGCGCGCTACATGGCCGGAGAGGCGAGCCGTCCGGTTGGCCAGACCTTCCCTAGCGAACGGGCGGGCTTCTCATGCCACACGGTGGCCGAGCCGCTGGGCGTGGTGGCGACCATCAGCCCGTGGAATTTTCCGGTGGTCACGCCGGTACGCAAAATCGCCCCGGCCCTCGCGTTCGGAAATACGGTGGTCTTCAAACCGGCCTCGCTGACACCGTGGTCCGCTGTTTACGTGGTGCAGTTGCTGGAGAAGGCGGGTTTTCCCGCTGGGGTGGTGAACCTGGTGATCGGTCCGGGGTCCGCCATCGGCGACTCTTTGGTGGCAGACCGCAACGTACAAGGCATCACCTTCACGGGTTCCACCAGCATCGGAGCGCGTGTTGCCGAAGGCGCGGCCCGCCGCTTCGCCAGCTTGCA
>JAPKZC010000662.1 GCA_026394025.1 Candidatus Solibacter sp. | reverse complement strand
CCGGCCGCGGGGTCGGCGAGCGGGTGCATTTTCTGGGCGTTCGGGTAGAGGTGGCGGAGATGTTGGCGGCCTGCGACCTTTTCGCCTTGTCGTCGCACTGGGAAGGCAACCCCATGGCGGTGATGGAGGCCATGGCCGCCGGGTTGCCCGTGGTGGCGACGGCGGTTGGCAGCGTGCCGGAACTGGTGGTGGATGGGGAGACGGGACTCCTGGTGCCCGATGGACAAGATCGCGCTTTCGCCGGGGCGCTTGCCAGCCTGGCCCGCGACCCCGGCCGCCGGCAGGAACTGGGGGCCGCGGCGGTGCGGCGCGCAGCCGCCTTCAGCGTGGACGGCATGGTGGCATCGTATTCCGGGTTGTTCGAGCGCCTCGCGGGAGCAGCCTCATGACGGGGCCGGTGGTGCTGCTGACCACCAACCTGGCTCGTGGGGGAGCCGAGACGCAGGTGGCGCTGCTCGCGCTCTCGCTGCGCAGGCGAGGTTGGCCGGTGAGCGTGGTTTCCCTGCTGGACCCCAGTGCGTTTCAAGCGGAACTCCGCGCGGGCGGCGTCCCATTGCATTCGCTCGGGATGCATCCGGGGCGGCCGGATCCGCTGGCTGCGGCGCGCCTGGCGGTGATTCTCCGCGAGTTGCGGCCGCGCGTGCTGCACAGCCACATGTTTCACGCCAACCTGCTGGCCCGCCTGATGAGCCTGGCGTTTCCGGCGCCATTGACTATCTCGACGCTGCACAGCATGGCGGAGAGCGGCCGGCACTCGACGGGCACGCGCTGGCGCGACCGGATGTACCGCGCCACGGACGGGCTGGCGGACGCGACGGTGGCCGTTTGCCATGCGGTAGCGGAGCGGCACGCAGCCTCGGGCGCAGTGCGGCGCGGGAAGTTGCGGGTGATTCCGAATGGCGTGGATACCGGGCAGTTCCGGCCGGACGCGGCGCACCGCGACCGCCTGCGCGGCGAGCTCGGCGTGGGCAGCGAGTTCGTCTGGCTGGCGGCTGGGCGGTTGATGTGGAAGAAAGACTATCCGACGATGCTGCGCGCGGCGGCGCGGCTGGGCGCGGGTACGCTTGTCATCGCGGGCGCGGGACCGCTGGAAGCGGAATTGGCAGCGCTGGCGCGCGAGGTTCGGGTGCGGGCGCACTTCCTGGGCACGCGCGAGGATCTTCCAGCCCTGATGAATGCGGCCGACGGGCTGGTGTTGTCATCGGTGGTGGAGGGGTTGCCAATGGTGCTGCTGGAGGCGGCTGCGACCGGGTTGCCCTGTGTAAGTACGGAGGTTGGCGGCGTTCGCGACGCCGTGGTGGACGGGCAGACCGGTTTTCTGGCGCCCGGCGGCAATCCGGAAGCCCTGGCCGCGGCGATGGCGCGGCTGATGGAATTGCCCGGCGGGGCGCGCGAGGCCATGGGCCAGGCCGCGCGCGAAATGGCGCTGGCGCGCTTCGACATGGGCTCGGTAACGTCCCAATGGGAGGCGTTGTATCGCGAAGCCGCGAAGCCGCCCAACGAATTCGCCGAGGACGAAGGGTCCGGGCTGCGCTCGGATGGAAATGCCGCGGCAGTTGTGGGGCAGACCCCCCGGTCTGCGCGGGGCGCCCTCGTCCCGCGTCCGGAACAACGGGGTCGGCGTCTT
>JAPKZC010000883.1 GCA_026394025.1 Candidatus Solibacter sp. | reverse complement strand
TGACCACCTTTCTGGGATTCGGCGCCGCGACCATCGTGGGCAAAGCCTTTATCGCGAAGAACGGAGGGATCAATATGAGTGCGCCCCTGCTTGCGCAGCACCTGGCCGGCGATGTGTTCTTCGCCTTTATCTCCGCCATCGCCTTTGCCACCATCCTCGCCGTGGTGGCCGGACTCACCATCAGCGCCTCCACTTCTTTCGCGCACGATTTCTACGCCAACGTGTTGCGCCACGGCAAAGACCACGACCCGCACCGGGAGGTCCGCGTGGCGCGCATCACCGCCTTCGTGGTGGGCGCGGTTTCGATCGCCATCGCGATCCTGCTGGGCCCAACCTTTAACGTTGCGTTCCTGGTGGGCCTCGCTTTCGCGGTGGCCGCTTCCGCCAACCTGCCGGTGATTCTGCTGTCGATTTTCTGGCGCCGCTTCACCACGCAGGGCGCCGTCTGCGGCCTGGCTACGGGCCTCGTGAGTTCGCTCGTCCTGATCGTGATCAGCCCCAGCATCATGGGCCTCGACGCAGCCCACCTGATCTACGGCAAGCCGCTCTTCCCGTTGGAAAACCCCGGCATTGTGAGCATCCCGCTGGGTTTCCTCGGAGCTTTCCTCGGTACCCTAGCCGGCCCACGGGATGCCGATTCCGAGCACAAGTTCATTGAACTGGAAGTGCGCGCCAACACGGGACTCGGCGCCGAAAAGGCATCGGCCCATTAGGCGGGCAGCGTGCCTGTATACGAGGGATCGAGATCTGCCGTGGTTCAGCAGCACGCCCTCGCCCGGATGCAAGCAAATCGGTCCGTCCATGAAACGGAGTTATTGAAGATTTCGTGTTGGGCGCCCTCCCTCCGCCCGCCGGATGTGGTAATCTGATTTTCAAGTAGGTCGATCATGTTCACCACTGACCGAATTTGTCCGTGCTTTCGCTAGCGAAATCCGCCGCGGGGCTCTTTGCCCGCTCCGGCTTTCGCGCTAGCGTTCCCCTCGCCACGGACAACGTGCTTCAGATCCTCTGAAGTGCAGAACCTTCAATCAATCGGTTCGGATCACGTAATCCGGAAAGGCCCAAATGCAATCGACCATACCAGCGCCAACCCATCGTAAGTGGCGATTCCTCCGCGAAGCGCTTGCCGGCACCACGCAGGATTTCACCCAAGGCAGTTTGACCCGGGGTATCGCCCTGCTCGCCATTCCCACCATTCTGGAGATGGTGATGGAGTCCACCTTTGGCGTGGTCGACGCCTTCTGGGTGGCACGCCTCGGCCCCGACGCCATGGCTGCCGTCGGACTTACTGAAGCCGTCATCGTAATCGTCTTCGCTATCGCGATGGGCCTCTCCATGGCTGCCACCGCGACCGTCGCGCGCCGCATCGGGGAGCACGATCCCGAAGGCGCATCGGTGGCCGCCGTACAGGCGATCGGCGCCGGCGTCGTCCTCGCCATCGTGATGGGCATCGGGGGCTACGCGTTCGCACCGCAACTGCTCGAGTTCATGCACGCCACGCCCTCCGTCATTCAGACCGGGACGGCGTACGCGCGGATCACCCTGGGCGGCAATCTGGCCATCGTAATGCTGTTCCTGATCAACGGCATTTTCCGCGGCTCTGGCGACGCCGCCATCGCCATGCGCACGTTGTGGATGGCCAACCTGATCAACATGGCGCTTGACCCCTGCTTCATCTATGGGCTCGGCCCGTTCCCGAAACTGGGTGTCACCGGCGCCGCCGTGGCGACCACTACGGGCCGCAGCCTGGGGGTGCTCTATCAACTGTACGTGCTGGCCGGAGGACGCGCCCGAGTTGCCGTGGCGCGCCGCCACCTGTGCCTGGATTGGCTGGTGCTGGCGCGCCTGTTACGCGT
>JAPKZC010000511.1:1158-3429 GCA_026394025.1 Candidatus Solibacter sp. | reverse complement strand
GTACACCGCGCTCCTCTCCACCTATACTGCGGAGGGCCAGTGCTACCGCGTGGACCTGCGCCTGCGGCCGGACGGAACCTTGGGTGAGATCGCCGTCTCCGAGGATGGCGCGCGCGCCTACTACAGCGAGCGCGCCCGCGATTGGGAGAAGCAGATGTTGATCAAGGCCCGCATCTCCGCCGGAGAGAGCGAGCCCGGCGCCGCTCTCCTCGAATTTGTCGAACCCCTGATCTATCAAAGCTCGCTCGATTTCCGCGCCGTGGAGGCGGTCAGCGAAACCCGCCAGCGAATCAGCGAGAAACTGGCCGCCAAGCGCGGCGCGCAAGGCGGGCTCGACGTCAAGTTGACGCCCGGCGGCATCCGCGACATCGAGTTCCTGGTGCAGTGTTTGCAGCGCTTGCACGGCGGGCGCGAGCAGTGGGTGCGCCACGGCGGCACCGTCTTCGCCCTGTTCCGCCTGCGCGACAAGGGCTTTCTTTCCGACAGCGAATACGCGCGCCTATCCGCCGCTTACGCCTTCCTGCGCTACCTCGAACACCGCCTGCAAATGGAAGAGGACCGGCAAACCCACACCCTACCCAGCGACCCGGCGCAACTCGACCTGTTGGCGCGCAAGATGCCGGGCGACGGCGCCGTGCTCGATGGCGAAGGACTCACCCAGCGCCTCCAGGAACACCTCTCGGCCGTGCGCGAGATTTACCATCGCGTAGTCCACGCCTACCGCCAGCCGCCATACGCCGCCGTCGAGCAACCCGTGGCCCGCCCCGAAGAGGCGGAGGCTGCGCCGCCAGATCGCAATCTGGAGCCCCTGCGCGGGCGTGCGCCGCGCCTCGCCGCCGCGCTCGCCGCCACCAGCCTGCGGCGCGGCCGCGCGCGCTTCGAGCATTTTCTGGAAGAGGCATTGGCCACCCCGGAATTGCTGGCGCGCTTGGAAGCCGCGCCCGCCGCCGTGCTGGACATCTTTGCGAGAGCATGCTGGGCCACGCGCCCATCTTCGAGACACTCGGCAAGACCAGCGTGCTGGCCGACAGTGTCATCGCCGCCGCCTACCGCATCGCGTTGGCCGAAGCGCCGCCGCCCTCGGGCGCCGGCTACGTTGCTCACAACCAGATGATGGTGATCTCCCTCGGCCGCCTCGGCATGCGCGAGTTCGACCTGGGCAGCGACGCCGACGTCAACTTCGTCATCCCCGATGACGACGCCGCCGAACTGGTCTACTGGACCGGCGTGGCCGAGCGCATCATCCAGACGCTCAGTTCCTACACCGGCGAAGGCGTCATGTTCGCCATCGACACGCGCCTCAAACCCAACGGACGCGCCGGCGACCTGGTGCAGACCGAGGGCGCCTATAAGACCTACTTCGCCGAAAAAGCGGAGGCCTGGGAGGGCATCGCCTACATGAAATCGCGCGCCCTGGCCGGCAATCTGGAGCGCGCTACCGTGTTCCTCCATGAGCTTCAGGACGTGGACTGGCGCCGCTACGGCCAGAGCATGCGCTCCCGCCACGAACTGGGCGAGATGCGCGCCCGCCTGGAGCGCGAGCAGGGCTCGCGCAATCCCTTAAAGGCCGGCGTCGGCGGTTATTATGATATCGATTTCGCCTTGATGTATCTGCGGCTCCGCGGAGCCGGCATTTTTTACAAAGTGCTGAACACGCCGGAGCGCATCGAAGTCATCGAGCAGATGGGACACCTAACGCCCGAAGACGCCAATTTTTTGCGCGACGCGTCCACCTTCTATCGCGCGCTCGATCACGGACAGCGCCTCTCCACCGGACATGCCGAGGGCAGTCTGCCCACCGCACAGGCCCAGTTTGACGTGCTCACTGAATTGGTTAAGCGCTGGACTCCGGCGCACCTCCATGAGCATCCCTTGGATATCACGTTGGGCGAAATCCGCCGCCGCACCCGCGAGTTTTTCCAGCGCCTCTTCGGAGGCGCCCAATGACCCTACAGGTGAGATTCCCACGCAGGGGAAGAGTGCGGCCTCCGCGGAAGACGGGACCGCCGCTCCCCGCTGGAACGAGGTGTTCAACGTGTCGCGCGTAAGACTCCTGCGCTTCTGCGCCTCCGTCCTGGCAGTGGCCGCGATCCTGGCGCTGTACCGCCTCGTGCTGTCCGTCAACAATACAACGGTCGCTCTCTCTCTCCTTCTCGTAGTCCTCGGTGTCTCCGCGCGCTGGGGGCTGGGGGATGCAACGCTGGCGTCCGTCGTCGCCGTGCTCGGGCTGAACTACTACTTCCTGGAGCCGGTCGGCACCTTCACCATCGA
>JAPKZC010000511.1:0-1130 GCA_026394025.1 Candidatus Solibacter sp. | reverse complement strand
ATCCCCAGAATTGGATGGCCCTCGTGGCGTTTCTCGTGACCGCCGTGACCGCCAGCCAACTTGCCGAGAGAGTTCGGCGCCGCGCCGCGGAAGCCGAGGAGCACCGCCGGGAAATCGAGCGCCTCTACGCACTCGTGCAGGCCATGATGCTCAGCGGCAATGCCCGGCGCACTATCCGCGAGTTCGTGCAGCGCGTGGTGCAGGTGTTCGGCTGTGAAGCCGCGGCCTTCTACTACCACCCGGGCAAGGAATTCTTCCGCTCCGGGCCGGAGAGCAATCCGGTGACCGACCACGATCTCCTGGCGGCGGCCGAGGTCGACGAACTCTCCGTGGACGCCCCTCGCCTGCGAACCACCGCGCCGGTCCGCTTGGGCGGCCATCCGCTGGGAGCCATGGCGCTGCTCGGGCCGCTGCCTTCCGATCAGACCCTGCGCGCCATCGTCAACCTCATCGCCATCACCATCGAGAAGGCGCGCGCCATCGAAGACGCCAGTCATGCCGAGGCCGCGCGCCAGAGCGAGGTGCTGAAATCGGCGCTGCTGGATTCCCTGGCACACGATATCAAAACGCCGCTCACCTCGATCAAAGCGGCCGTAACCAGCCTGCTCGGCACCGCGCCCGCGGCGGATCGCGAGTTGCTCACCATCATCAACGAGGAAGCCGACCGCCTGAACCAGTTGGCCGCCGAAGTCATCGCCATGGCGCGCGTGCAGGCCGGTAAGCTCCACCTGGAAAAATTCCCCGTGACCGTGTCGGAACTGGTCGAAGCCGCGGTAGCCGATCTTGCCGGTTTGCGCAAGGGACGCCCGGTGACCGTCCAGGTGGCGCCGGGTCTCCCGCGGGTGGAGTGCGACCCGGAACTGACGCAGCATGTCGTCAAGCAACTGATCGAGAACGCTTTGAAGTATTCGCCGGAAGCTGAGCCGCTCACCATTTCCGCCGTGCGCAAAGGTGAGAAGATCGTGATTGGAGTCGCCGACCGCGGCGCCGGCATCGACGAAGACGAGCGCGCGCACATTTTCGACAAGTTCTTCCGTGGTCGCCGTTTCCGATTCGAAACCAAAGGCACCGGCATGGGGCTGGCCATCGTCAAGGGAATTGTGGAAGCGCACGGTGAGAAGATCTGGGTG
>JAPKZC010000418.1 GCA_026394025.1 Candidatus Solibacter sp. | reverse complement strand
GTTGAGCGCGTGGATGGCCGCCGCGCCGTCGCGCCGCCCACCGTGGTTCTTGTGGCGCGGCGCGCCGCCGCGCCCGGCGACGCTGCGCGGTTGGATGCGGTGCGCCTGTCGACGGAGGCCAAGCGCCTGCAGGGGGGCCCTGGGGTGCAGGAGCTAGACGCCGCGGCCGGTCACAACCGTGAGGCGCTGCGGCTTTGGCACGAATTGGGCGAAGGCTCCGCCGAGGCACGCACATTGCTTAAGATGGCCGACATCCTGTTCGTGGAAAGCCGTAGCGCCGAAGCCGGTGCGCAGTACCGTGAGGCGGTGCGAATCGCGGTTGAAATTGGCGACGTCAGGATCGCCGCAGAGGGCCGCAACAACGCGGGCTTGTGCGCGCTGCAACTGGGTGAACTCGACGAGGCGCTGGACCTGCTGCGCCAGGCGCTGTCCGACTGGCAGGCGCTTCGCCTCCCCTACGGCGAATCGGCGGCCGCCGTGAACCTGGGATTGCTGGCGTGGAGGGTGGGCTCGTTCGACGAAGCCCTGGGCTACCAGGAGCGGGCTTTGGCGGCATTCCTGCGGTTGCGTGAACGGCGCGGCGCGGCGCTGGCCCGGAATAATCTGGGTCTGACCTACAGTTCCCTGAACAAGCCCGCGCTTGCACTGAAGCAATTGCAGATCGCACGCGCCGAGTTTCACGCCCTGGGCGACGCCGTGGCGGAGGGTCAGGCTCTGGTGAACATCGGATATCTCGAGTTGTTGTCGAACCAGACGGCGCTGGCCATACGTTCGCAAGAACGGGCTGTCGCGCTGCTGAAAGACGGGCCGGATGTGCGTGCCAAGGCCGATGCGATGACCAACCTTGGCCGCGCTCTGGCTGATCGGAGTCCCCTTGAAAGTCTCAAGCTGTTGAGCGGAGCGCTGGCACTGTACCAGGGCATTGGCGACCGGCGCGGCCAGGCCGGAGCCCTGCACCAACTTGGCAAAGTGCACGCCGCAGCCGGCGACACCGCCCTGGGTTTAGATGAGCTCGACCGCGCCTTCAGGTTTCGCACCGACGCGCGGATTCGCGACGCGGCGGCGGAGAGCCTCTTCGAGAGCGCCCGAATACTGGAGGCGGAAGGACGATTGGAGGAAGCGGCCGGACGTTTCGCCGAGGTTGTCCGGATCACGGAGACGTTAAGGACGGCCGCCGGCGGCGAGGGCTTCAGGACCTCGTACTTCTCCTCCAAGCAGCCCTACTTTGAGCACTACGTGTCACTCCTGATGCGACTTGGGCGGCCTGCCGAAGCTTTTGCGGTGGCGGAGCGGGCGCGCGGGCGTTCATTGTTGGATACTTTGGCCTCGGTGCGGCCGCGGATTGCGTCCGTGGCTACCCCCGCTCTACTGGCGCGCAAGGGCAGCATCGAGCGAAGGCTCAGCTATCAGTCGCAGCAACTCCTTTCCCTCACCCGGGCGAAGGAGGACGCCGCGCGCGAAGCCGCCCTGCGTGGCACCATCGACGAGTTGTTCGCCGAACGGGATCGCGTCGAGCGGGAAATCCGCGACAGCGATCCGAGGTACACGGACCTGTGGAATCCCGTTCCGGCCGATCTCAAGGATTTGCAGACACTGCTGGACGGTGAAACCGAACTGTTGGAGTTCGCGCTGGGTGAGCCGGAGAGCTACCTGTGGGTGGTGACCAACTCCGAGCTCCGCAGCTTCACATTGCCGGGACGGGCAACTCTCGAAGCCACGGCTCGAACGGTGGTCAATCTGGCTGCCGACTTCCGGAAGAGGGAGCAGGACGCGAAGCTGGATCGCCGGTTCCAGGGATTGTTGGCGCGGGTGGGCCGCCAACTGTTCGGCGCTGCGGCGGCCAGCGTGAGCCGGAAGCGTTGGGTGGTGGTTCCCGATGGAATGCTTCACTACCTGCCATTCGCGGCCGTGCGGCTCTTCATCCCGCCGCGCGCGAGCAGCGCTGGGGGAAATGAGATCGTCGTGCTGCCGTCGGCGTCCGTGCTTGCGATGCTCCGCCGCAACCAAAAGCTGCAGCAGATGCCAGAGGGGACTATCGCGATTTTTGCCGACCCTGTCTTCGACCAGATGGACCCACGCGTACCAGTCGCCGATGCCTCTGGGCGTGCGTCCGCCAAGCCGATAGACCTGCCCCAACCGACCGGTGTCCGCCGGCTGGCGCGGCTGCCTTTTTCCGGAATCGAAGCGCAGGAAGTGGCCACTCTGGCGCCGCCGAAGTCGGCCCTGGTGTTAGTCGGTTTCGACGCCAGCAAGGCTAGGTTGATGAGTCCGGCGGTGGGCCGGTATCGCATCCTGCATCTTTCGACCCATGCGACGCTCGACGACGTGCACCCTGAGTTGTCCCGCATAACGCTGGCTCAGGTGGATCGTCTGGGGAAGCCCGTGGACGGTGTCCTGCGGCTGTACGAGATCTACAATTTGCGCCTGCCTGCCACCGATCTGGTGGTTTTGTCGGCCTGCGAAAGCGGCGCTGGACACTACGTCAGCGGCGAGGGCCTGATCGGATTTGCGCACGGGTTCTTCCACGCGGGCGCGGGCGGCGTTCTGGCTACGCTGTGGGCGGTGGAAGACGAGGCCAGCAAGGAACTGGTCCGCCGTTTTTACCAGGCTCTGCTGGTGCGGCACCTCAAACCATCCGCCGCTCTGGCGGCCGCCCAGCAGGGCATGCGTGCGGAAAGTCGCTGGCATGATCCGTACTATTGGGCCGGTTTTGTGCTCGTTTCCGGTCCCGGGTGAGGCCTTGTATGCGAACCTGCAAAGGTGTTACACCTTACAGAGTGCGAGATCCGGCCGCCGTAGCGGAAGTACTCCGGAGGTTCTTCGGCTCCGATCCCGAACGGATCGAAGCAGAATATGGGAAGCTGCGTGCCCGGATGATCCATTACTTTGCGGCGCGGCGTTGTCTGTATCCGGACGAGTTGGCCGACGAGGTGATCGCGCGTGCGCTGCGCCAAGTCAAGGCCGGCGCGGATATCCCGGATCTGACCCGGTACTGCTACGGCATCGCGGGAAATCTGCGCAACGAAAAGCGGAAAAAGAGGAAAGAAGAGGAGATCGTCGGCGATCCGGTCGCTCCTGGGGCGGGTGCGCCCGGCCGGCCGAGCTTCGAAGAGCAGATGCTGATGCTCGGCGAATGTCTCGCCATGGTTTCCGCGCGGGACCGCGATCTGCTGCGGGAATATTACTGGGACGATCGGAAGGATCTCGCCAAACGCCTCGGGCTGACGCCCAATGCGCTTCGTTTGAGGGTCTTTCATGCTGT
>JAPKZC010000462.1 GCA_026394025.1 Candidatus Solibacter sp. | reverse complement strand
GTCGGGCCCAGGTCGATTGGCCCGCCTTCCACATTGGTCATGTTTTTCGACCAGGTGTAGAACGCCAGCAGCGTCAACCCGTCGGCATACCGTTTGGTGAGCTTCAGTTGCAGCGAATGGAAGCGCGCAATGCCGCGCGGACCCCACTCTTCGCTCACGTCCAGGTACTGCGGATAGGGCCGCAGCGCCTGTCCCACGGTACGGTTGCGCTGGCCTGTGAAGCTGGTATAGGGCTCGGCGATTCCCGCGGCCGCCGCCGCCGGAGACGCGATGTCCTGGAACAACACGCTGCCCAACGAGAGATAGCTCGCGTCGAGCGTATTCATGTTGGACTGCGCGGCGCCCAGAATCAAGTGGGTGGAGTGGCTGCCGATGTAAGTGGCTTCCACGGCCATGTCGGGCGTGAGTGCCCGCTGCATGCCAGCGGTCCAGGTGGCGATCTGCGGCATGCGCGACGTGTCCGGCAGAATCGAACTCACCGGCTGGTCGTTCTGATAAGAGGGGTCGATGAACGGTGCGCGCGGGAAGTCCCGCGGGAAGGCGCCGTTCCAATTGTAGGCGGCGTCGTAGCCCGTGGGCGACGTGGCCTTGTACCCGTTGTTGAAACCGTAGGCGATCAGCCGGGTGCGAAAGCCGGGAGCATAATAAATGCTGAAAGATCCTTTCGCCACGGTTTTCGGATTGACCGCGTAGGCCGCACCGAGGTGCGGGCCGAAGCCCCGGTACCAGCCGCGGGAAAGCGACCGGCCACCGCTTCGCCCCGATCCCTTGCCGGCGAAAACCAGCGCCCCTGGACGCCCGCCTGCCGCCGGGTTCGGAACCGTCGGGTCGAAGCCGCTGGCTGCGCCGTTCGGTTCGAACGGCGCCGAATTCCATTCCCAGCGCAGCCCGTAGGAGAGTGTCAGGCGCGACGTGGCCCGCCACTGGTCCTGCACGAACGCGCCGCCGGAGCGGTAGCGGGCTCCGCGGGTGTAAGGCTCCGCGACGGCGCCGCTCGATAACTCGCCCAGCAGGAAACTCGCAAACGAACTGCCCAAAGAAGTGTACTGCGGCGAGTTCGGCTGGCTGGTGGTCAGGTTGGTGAACGTAAAGCTCCCGCTGCTCAGGTACCCTTCCCGTGCGTTGGCGTATTCGGGCCAGTAGTTGCCGCCGAACTTCAGGCTGTGGCGTCCTTTGATCCACGCCAGCGTGTCGCTTGCCGTGATCCGGCCCGAGGCGTTGGTGGAAAAGTCCGGTCCCCCGAGCGCCCTCGGGCTGGCAACTCCACCGCTGAAAGTGACCACCGGAAACGCACCCTGGTCCCACATCATTCCCTGGATCCCCAGCTTCTGGTTCCACCCCCGGAATTGCGATAGCTGTTGTGTCCGGTTGCGGTAGCGGTCCGCCCCGACAGTCACATGGTTCAGCAGGTTGCTGCGCACCACGTAGTCGTAATTCAGCCGGGCGGTGCGGTCGTGAATCGACTTCGGCGATTGCGATCCCTCGAGCGGAGTGGTCAGCCCCCATCCCTGGCCCGCAATGACCCGGGGGTTGTACTGGTCGCTGTATGTCACCGCGATCTTGTGGGCCGTCGAAAAACTGTGGTCGAACTTGACCGTGGAAACATAGTTGCGATAGCTGCCGCCGCCGGTACGGTTATAGAAGTTCGCTGCCTGCTCCGCCGGCAAGTCCGGCTCCGGAATCAGCGCGAGTATGCGCCCGGAGACCGGGCTGACCCGGCTCGCGGGCACGCGGTTGCCGGGAAACTGGTCGCGCACAAATCCGGCGGCTCCATCGGGGCGCGTGCTGCGCGGGTCGAAGACCGGAACCAGCCCTCCCGATCCGTTCCGCAGATTGCTGAAATCGCCACTCCGGAAATCGTCGCGCGGCGACGTGAAGAGCGCGCCCGCGGCCGACTGGTTCCAATACACCAGTTGCTGACCGAAAAAGAAGAAGGTCCGGTTGCGCCCGTGATAGATCCCGGGGATGTATACCGGCGCGCCCAGCGTGAGGCCCCCTTCGGTCTGTCGAATGCGCGTCCGGTTCCTTTGAAAGAAAGATCGTGCGTTGAACGCGTCATTGTCCAGGTAGTCGAACACGCTTCCGTGCACCTTGTTCGTACCCGACCGGATGACGACGTTGGTGAACCAGCTCCCGGTCCTGCCGTACTCGGCGTCGAACGAGTTGGTTACGACACTGAACTCGCCCACCTGTTCCACGGCCGGCCCGTTCTCCTGAATGGCGCCGCGTGCGTTGCCCTGGCTCGCCGGAGCGCCGTCCAGAAACACTTCGGAGTTGCCGGGGTTCGACCCGTTGACCCGGGCGGCCCACGTGGAAGCGGTGGTGACACCGGGAAGGTATTGCAGGAAGGCGGTGATGTCCCGCTTGCGGCCGGTCACCATCAGCGGGGAATCGTGAATCTGGTCGGTCGTCAGTTGGGTCCCCAACGTGGGAGTTGAATGATCCAGCATGGGCGCTTCCGAAAACACCTCCATGCGCGTGGTGACGGACCCCAGTTGCAGGCTGAAGTCAGCCCGGACAGTGGCTTGTGACGGCAGCCGCACGTTGTTCAGCTCCGCCGGGCGAAACCCTTCCCGGGACGCTGTCACCCGGTACAAACCCGTCGGCAGATTGGGAACCACGTACCGTCCCGAGTCGTTGGTGGAGAGCAGAATTTCGTCGTTAGTCTCGAGACGCACAATCAGAATGTGCGCGGCCGCTACCGGAGCGCCATCGGCATCGCTGACGATGCCTTCAATCGTGGCCCGGTCCGCCTGGCCGAACAGGAGACATGTCAGAGCCGTCAACCCTACAAGCACACCGGTGCCGAAGGCGGCAGCCAGTGTACGGGTTGCGGATCTGAGACGCCCCACGGTGTGCCCCCTTTCGTCACGTGTAGTTTATCGCGATTCGGGCACACATGTCGCCTCTTCCCCCGCCTCGTGAATCAAGTACCCGCGGAATGAGTTTTCCTGACAACGCGCCGAAGATTTCGGCGCGAAATACGTGAATCGGTTCGACAACTCTGCTAACAATATACTCTGGACCTTGTTTCCCATGAACCAGGAAGACGCCACCAGGACGGCCAACGATCTCTTTGAGTCCTGGGGTCCGTTTCTTTTGCGGTACGCAGTCCGCATGACCCGTTCGTTCGAAGTTGCCGACGACGTGGTGCAGGAGGCGTTCCTGGCCCTGTTTCGCGATCTCCGCGAAGGTAAGCGCATCGACAACCTGAAAGCCTGGACGCTCGGCGCCGTTCGCAACCAGGTGCGCAAGCACGCCCGCTACCTGCGGTGCCAGGCCGAAGAACTCGAGTCGTCCGATGCCTTGGACCTGATGCCCGCCCGGCCGCGCTGGCCCGATGTGGCCGCCGATTTCGACGACGACGCTCCGCTCGGCCTCTCGGTTCTAAGCTGCCGCGAGGAGGAGGTGCTGCTGCTGCGCCTCCAGTCTTTCAAATACCGCGAGATTGCCGGCAAACTCGGTATCGGTACGAAATCCGTCTGCACGCTGCTGGCCCGCGCCGTCAAGAAATTGCAGATTGCCTCACGGTCTGCCCGGAACGGCGAATTGGCGCGCAAGCCAGTCCGCTCGGAGGTGCCCGATGCATTGCAGTGACGAACAACTGCTGGCGCACCTCGACGGCGAACTCTCCGCCTTCAGCAGCCGCCGCGTCGAGCGTCACCTCAAATCCTGCTGGCGTTGCCGCACACGCCGCAACGCCTGCGAACAGGAGATTCAGCGGTTGACCATCGCCGTCGATGAGTGGCCATTCCCGCCTCCGGGATGGAACCGCGACGCCGCGCAGCGGCTGAATCGGCGCTTGCGTGAGTGCGAATCGGGCTTCGCCTCTTCGCCAGTCCCCTACATCCGCCGCTTCGCATTTCCGGTTTCGGCCGCTGCCCTTCTGCTCTGCCTCTCCGGGTGGTTCCTGTGGACCCGCGGGCCCCATGCCCGCCTGCGCCCGGCCGAGGTCATCGCACAAGTCTCCAGTGTCGAACGGACCATCTACGTGCAGCCGGTGCAGCAGACGTTTTCGGTGGAAATCGCCGAGATCCGTCCGGCTCGCCAAACCGTCAATGCAAAGTTGCAGATCTGGTCCGATCGCGACAGCGGTAGGTTCGCCTCGCGGCTTAGCGCACCCGGTGGCGCGCTCAAGCACGCCTTATGGCGGCCTGCCTCCGATGCCGAATTCGTGTATCGGCCCGCGGTGACCGCTGAGGTTTTGAAGCAGCGTCCGCATCGCGAGGAAACCGTGTCGCTGGAGTCTTTGGCGGATTTCGGCCTGGATCCGGCCGAGCTCGAACGCGCTTTCATGCACTGGCTGGAAAGCCGCTCCTGGAACCCCATCTCGTTCGCCTCCGACATTTCGCGATTTGCAGCCGAGGATGGTTCCCTCGCGACGGCGGAACGTATCCGTGGCCAAGACGGAGCGCCGATGATTAGAATCACCGCCCAGCGGCGGTCGCGGAAGATGGTGGCGGTGTTGACCGTGGAGGTGGACTCTCGCAGCTATTGGCCCCGCTTGCAGGCCATCCGCTTCGAGACTCCCCAGCGCGCGATCGAGTTCCGGCTTGCCGCGACCAGCATCCAGCCCGTCCGCCGGACGGAAATGGCCGCCAGTGTGTTCCACCCGGAGCCGAACGTCGCGCGCGAGATTCGCACCGTCCGGCCCGTTCTCCCGCGGCACGAGGCGCCCGCCGATCCATCCACGTACGAACGGCCGGCCGGCGTGCTCGCGATTGACCCGCGCGCCGTGGAGGCCCGCTTTGTGCTGCATCAGGCTGGAGCATGTCTCGGAGAGTCCGTCCGGGTTTCCGAAGAAACCGGCGGCACCAGAGTGGTTCGCCTGGATAACGAGGCGGCCAGCTATCGGTGCGAGTTGGGCCTGGACTACTTATTGAGCGCGTTGTCCGATCTGAGGCGCGGCCAGCCCGTCCCAGGGGATGCCGCCGGAACTCGGACCGTTGCGCTGCGGCACGCGTGGGCAATGAGGCGTCTGGGCGAGGATTTCCCTGCGCTGCGCATCGCGGACTTGCCGCCAAATTCCTGGCAAATGCTCGAAACCATGCTTCGGGATCATACTTCGGCTGTGCGCCGTGAACTTGACGGACTCGGGTTGCAGCGTTCGGCCGGTTCGATGCGCCGGCCCGGAAATCCCGCGTGGCGAGCCTCCGCGACGGTGCTGTTTGGGACTCTGACGCATCTCAACGAGTTGCTCCTCGGGGATTCGGCCGTAAACGACCCGGCGCTTTCAGTCGCCGCCATCAATCGTCGCCTGGATGACATTCTGGGTAGCTTCGCCCTCGAGTCTGGCCGGCGGAACACGGCAATCAGATGAAAGAACGAGGCGCCCTGTTGCGACCCATCCCGCGTCCGTCGATTTCCAGCGGTTCACGCACGGAGTTCCGCTTCCGCGCCGCACACCGGCCACCAATCAGGCGGTCCGGTCAGCACGAATCAAGTGCCAACTAAAACCGTACCTGGAAAGGCCAATACCAGACCCCATTTGTGAAGCGGTTCACGAAGCAGCTCGGCATCGACGCTACACTATGATTTGTCGCTATGACCAAACCGGCCGGTAGACCAACCGACGCAAAGCGATGGTTCATTCGCGGGCGCGTGCAAGGCGTCGGCTATCGCTACTTCGCGCAGCGCGCGGCCGTGGAACTTGGGCTCACCGGATACACCTGCAATCTTGACGACGGGCGCGTCGAAGTTTATGCCGTCGGCCCCGTCGCCAAGCTCTCGGAGTTTGCCGGCAGACTGCACCGCGGCCCCCACTGGAGCGACGTCCGCGGCGTCGAGGAACAGGAGGCGGCAATCCAGAAATATGGATCATTCCGAATCACGTAACCGTATCCGTATCGCCGCCCTCCTGTTCCTGGTGATGGCCGGCTTCTATTGGAAACTCACCCTCACCCGCCAGTTCGAGTGGATGAGCGGCCCCGACCTTGCCGAACAAGTCCTTCCCTGGTTCCACGTGCAAGCGCAGGAGTGGCACGCCGGCCGCTTCCCGCTCTGGGACCCCTTCCTCTGGGGCGGCCAGCCGCTCTTTGGACAGGCGCAACCCGGCGCCGCCTATCCCCTGAATTGGATCCTCTTCCTGCTGCCGCTCGAACAAGGCCACATCGCGGGCTGGGCACTGGCCTGGTATTACGTGGCGATCCACCTGATGGCGGCCGGTTTCTGCTATCTCTTCTGCCGCAGCCTCGGCTGTTCCCGCAGCGCTTCGCTCTCTGGCGGCCTCATCTTCAGCCTCTCCGGCTATCTCGGTAACACCGCCTGGCCCCAGATGATCAACGGCGCCGTCTGGATCCCGCTGGTATTTCTGTTCCAGTTGCGTGCCTCGCGCAGCCCGCGGCCCGCCGCCAACGCCGCCCTCTCCGGCATGTTCCTGGGCGTCGCCTTTCTCAGCGGCCATCATCAGATCCCTATCTTCACTGCCGTCGCCTCGGCGGGCGTCTGGCTCTACCTCCTCGCCCGGAATCGGCGCCTGTTGGCCCCCGCCGCGGTCGCCCTGCTGTTCGCCGGCTTGAGCGGCGCCATGCAGACCCTCCCCGCCTACGAGTACGGCCGCCTCGCCAAACGCTGGGTGGGCGCGGCCGAAGCCATCACCTGGGGCCAGCCTGTCCCCTACTCTGTCCACGCCTACTACGACCTCAAGCCGTTCAGCCTCTTCGGCATCGTCTTCCCCGGCGTGAAGGCGCATTTCGATCCCTTCCTCGGAGTGGTCGCGTTTTCGCTCGCGCTGTTCGCCGTCACCGCCCTGTGGCGCAACGCACGCGTGCGCCTGCTGGCCGCGCTTGCGCTCGCCGCCATCCTCTACGGCTTGGGTCACAACAGCGTCTTTCAAGGAGCGCTGTACGGCCTCATCCCGGAACTCGACAAGGCGCGTTCGACATCCGCCGTGGTGGTGCTCTTCCAGTTCGCCGCCGCCGCGCTGGCCGCCTTCGGAATCGATCAACTCGCCGCCTCCTGGACCGCCCGCGGCACGTGGATTCTCGCCGGATTCGGCGCGCTCACACTCGCCATCTCCGAAGCCGTGATCTTCGCCAACAAACTGACGTTCCCCGCCGACGACCGCGTCATCCTGACCGCTTTTATCGCACTGCTGGCCGCGGCACTGTTCTCCGCCTGGCGCAGCAATGCCCTGACCGATACGCAGGGGCGAGTCCTGCTGGTTCTCCTGCTTCTCCTGGAACTCGGCAACACGGGCCAGTACGGATTCGCCGACCGCTCGGACCGCAACCAGATGCAGTGGCTCGACAAGACCCACGCCAACGCCGATATCGGCGAGTACCTCCGCAAGCAGCCCGGATTCCAGCGCGCCGAGATCGGCGGTGACGCGTTTGCGCCCAACTGGGGCGCCTTTCACGGCGTCGAGATGCACGGCGGCAAAACCGCCAGCATCACCACCAACGTGCTGCAATCGGAGCTCTTCAGCCTGACCGGCCGCCGCATGTACGGCGTCGCCTACACCCTCGCCCGCGCGCCGCAACCCAACGCGGGCGATGAAGTCTTCGCCGGCGCCAGCGGCATGAAGGTTTACCGCCGCGACGCCTTTCCGCGCGCCTGGGCCGTCCACGAACTGATTCGCGTGCCGAACGCCACGGAGGGCAACATCCTGGTGGGCCAGGACCCGGAATCCTTCCGGCGCAAGGCCCACATGGTGGGGATGCCGCCACGAGTGGAGCCCTGCGCCGCGCCCGATACGGTCAAAATTGTCGAACGTCTGCCCGACCGCCTCGCCATCCGCGCCGAGATGGCCTGCGACGGCATGGTGGTTCTCTCCGATACCTTCTACCCCGGTTGGCGCGCGCGCGTCGATCACCGTCCCGCCCAGATCCACGAAGTCAACGGCGCTATGCGCGGTGTCGCCGTCCCGCGCGGCACCCACACCATCACCATGCGCTATCGCCCGGTCAGCGTGTACCTGGGCGCGGCGCTCACCCTGCTCGGCATCCTCGGCGCGCTTGCGCTTGGGCTGCGGCGCACGCCGCAAGCATCCTGATCGGGCGCCCGGAGATCACAAGTCCGCAATGCCAAGCGTGGTGATTTCAGGGTCACAACAGGTGGGGCAGACGCCAGTTCCGGCGCAATTCGGGCATTTCTCCTGGTCTGAATTGAGCGCCACGTTCCGGCCGGTGCCGAAGCACTGCCGGCAGTCGCCGGTTCCGCCGCAATCGCGACAACGTCCTCGCCTCGCCTGGCCCAAAGGCATGGAGTCTCCCTGGCAACGATTCTACACCGAGAGCGTGGCAGTTCGTGCGCTCCTTCTTTGCGGCGGACGCTGACGCTGCTGCCTCGCTACTGCCTGCGCCCCGCTCGCGCCCAGTAGATGTTGATCTCCTTCGGATTGGGCACCGCCACCTTGCCCTTGGAAACCACTGCTTCGGGCTGCCCCGCCGCAAAGGAAGTCAAACGCAGGCCCTCGGGCAAGCCCACATCATCCACTTCCAGTTCGATCGGCTTCCCCGCACCCGCGCGATTCAGTATCACCAACACGTATTCCTCGGGCGAACTTCTGAGATACGCGTACTGATCTTTGTTGACCAGCAACTGTACCAACTGGCCGCGCCGCAAGGCAGTGTGCTCCTGACGGAAATGCAGCAAGTCCCGCATCCAGTTGAATACCACCGCCGCGTTGCCGGTGCGTCCTTCCGGCGTGAATGCGTTCACCGGGTCGCCGGCCCAGCCGCCGGGAAAATCCGCGCGGATGGAGCGATCCGTCCGGTCGGTTCCCACGCCCATCGCGATTTCGTCGCCATAGTAGAGGTGCGGAATGCGCCGCGTGGTCAGCACAAATGTCTGCGCCATCAGGAGCTTCGACAGGTCATTGCCCGCATAGGTTAGAAAACGCGGCTGGTCGTGATTGCCGGTGAAAACCACCAGTTGCTCCGGCTGCTGGTAGAGCGAGTCCTGCGCCAGGATATCCGTCAACAACGTCATCGGCTGTCCCTGCCCGAAGACATTCTTGAGCGCGCCTTCCAGCGGAAAATCGAGCAGTGATTTCAGCCTGGTATCCGTCCCGTAGCGCCGCACCCCGCCTTGGAAGAAGGAAAGCACCGCCGGCGTGGGCGCGGTAATCTCACCCGTGACCACCAGGTTGGGGTATTGCTTGTCGATCGCCGCCTGCCACTTCTCCCAGAACGGGCGGTCCGCGTAAGGATACGTGTCCTGCCGGATTCCGTCGATGCCGCTCATCTCGATCCACCAGAGCGCATTCTGAATCAGGTAATCGCTCTGCAGCGGATCTGTCTGGTCGAAGTCCGGCAGGCTGCCGGCAAACCACCCTTTCAGCGGTATGTCGCGCCGTTTGGGACGCGCGTAGGGGTCCGAGAGCGCGGCAATGTCGAAGTTGTTCCGCAAGCGCGGAACCCGGTCCAGACCGTGCCACCATGTCGGCGTCGGCGGATCGGCCACGAAGGGATGGCGCGGACCGCTGTGGTTGGCCACCTGGTCCTGCACGAACTTCAGCCCCATTTGGTGCGCCGCGTCCACCAGGTCGCGCAGGTCCTTCATGGTTCCGAATCGCGGCTCGACGGCATAGAAATCCACCGCGTGATAGCCGTGGTACGCGGACGTTCCAGGCAACGAGTTCCGGTAGATCGGCGTCAGCCAGAGGCCGGTGACACCGAGTTCTTTCAGATACCCCAGATGGTCGCATACGCCGCGCAGGTCGCCGCCATGGGTGGCCCCCACCACGTTGCGGTCGGCCGGGCGGCCCAGGTCCGCCGGACTGTCATTGGAAGCGTCTCCATTGGCGAACCGGTCGGGCATCATCAGGTAGATCACGTCGTCCGAGGAGAATCCCTGGAACCGGCCCTTCGGGTCGAGCGGCGCTTCCATGGCGAACTCGAACTCGCCGCTTCCCGAGGCGCCCTTCACTTGAAAACGATACTTGCCCGCTTTTACCGACGGGTCAATCGTCAGATAGGCGAACAGATAGTGGCCGTTCTCCGAGGTGCGCCGTACCTCAATCCGAAAGCCCTTGGCGGCAGTGCTCACCACCGCGGATTTCAAATCGGTTCCGGTCAGCAGCACCTGGACCGGGTTCCGTGTGTGACGAACCCACCAGTTAGGGGGCTCCACTTTCGTAACCGTCGGCGAAGCGAAACACGCTGCCGCTACCACCAGCGCCAGCGCGCTACATCTTAAGTGCGTAATAGCCCTTACGAACATGCACCACCAGGTCCTTCCGGTTTTTCACTCGTAGCTCGATGAGATGGAACAATCCGTCCGTTTTCAACGGTTCGGGCCGATAGGCCACGTTGTACTGATGGCGCAGCTCGTTGGCGATGTTCTCGAACGATTGCTCCAGGTCTTCCACTTTGAAGGGGAAGAATGCCTTGCCTCCGGTCTCCGAGGCGAAGTACTTCAGCACCTTGTCGCCATCGCTCTCGATTTTGCTGATGTTGGTGGAAATGGCGTACAACACCACGTCCGCCTTCTGCGCCATTTCGAGCGCCTGGTCCCGTGTATACTGGCTCTGATTGTCGTCGCCGTCGCTGACGATTACGATCGCGCGCCGGAACTTGTGCTTCGGCTGGTCCTGCGAAAGCTTGTCGCGGCATGCGAAAAAGATGGCGTCATACAGCGCCGTGCCCCCGCCCGGCCGCAGGTTGCGGATCGCCGTGGCCAACTTCTCCGTGTCGCTGACCAGGTCGCTGACCAGTTCCGCTCTGGTATCGAAGCTCACCAGCATGGCGCGGTCCTGATTGGCGTGCAGCGTGTTGTTGAGGAACTCGATGGCGGCGTCCTGCTCGAACTTGAACCGCTCCCGGATACTGTTGCTGGTATCGATCAGGATCCCAAGGCGCAGCGGCAGATCGCTTTCCGCGTTGAACTCCAGGATGGTTTGCGGCTTCTTGCTGTCGACCACCTCGAAATCTTCCTTGGTCAGGTTGGTGACGAAGCGGCCCTTGCGATCCGTTACCGTGTACAACAGGCTGACCCGCGTCACGTCCACCTGGATGCGCGTCGGTTCATCCGCCTGCTGCACAGGTTGCTGCACAACGGGTTTTTGCTCGGCGGCCCAGATGCAGGCGCCAACAGCGGCCAATACCGCAAGCACAGCCCGGAATTTCATATGGCCTAATTATAACCCCGCCCAAGGTGAGTCCACGGTGAGATATCAAGATCCACTCTACCCCAAGCCCCCCGGGCCACTCAGGGTGTACCATGAATGTCGCGGCGCCGTTGGCCGCGCTCAACCATGCGTGCTCGAACCCTGTGTTTTGCGGTGGCGCTGGCACTCTGCCTGAAAGCGGCGGCCGCCGATGTCCGCGTGTGGCAGGATGTGCTCACCCTCCCCACCTACCAAGAGGGATTGCCCAATCCCAATCCGCCCTTCGACCAGTTCGCCGCGTCGAAGTTTAACTATCCTTATACGCTGCGCGAGAACATTACCGACCGCCGCGTGGACACCGCCTGGCGCGCCGTCTACCTGGAGAACGAGTACCTGAAGTGCTCGGTGCTGCCCGATATCGGCGGCCACCTCTACACCTGCATCGACAAGATTAGCGGGCAGCCCATGTTCTACGCCAACCCCTCCGTCAAGAAGGCGCAGATCGGCTACCGCGGCGCCTGGGCGGCCTTCGGCATAGAGTTCAATTTCCCGGTGTCGCACAACTGGGTCTCCATGTCGCCGGTGGATTTCTCCTTGGCGAAAAACGCCGACGGTAGCGCCAGCGTGTTCGTGAGCAACATCGACCGCCCCTACGGAATGCAATGGACGGTGGAGTTGCGCCTCGCACCCGCATCCACCGTGCTCGAACAGCGCGTCACCCTCTACAACCGCTCTGACGTGCGGCATCGGTTCTATTGGTGGAGCAACGCCGGAGTCCGTGTCTGGGAAGATTCGAAAATCTGGTATCCCATGCGCTGGGCCGCCAGCCACGGTTTCACCGAAGTGGACACCTGGCCGAAAAGCGCCGCTGGCCTAGACCTGAGCGTGATTCGCAACCAGACGCGCGGTCCGGTCTCCCAGTTTGTCCACGGCAGCCGCGAGCCGTTCATGGGCATCTATCACCCCAGAACGCAGACCGGCGTCGCCCACTATGCCGAGTATGCCGATCTGCCCGCCAAGAAGATCTGGTCGTGGGGCGTCGATACCGACGGTCTCGACTGGCGGCGCGCCCTCTCCGATGACAACAGCGCCTACGTCGAGGTGCAGGCGGGGCTGATGCGTAACCAGGAAACCTATGCGTTCCTGGAGCCGCGGCAGAGCATACATTTCACCGAGTACTGGATGCCGGTGCGCGCCATCGGCGGCATCGCCCGCGCCAACCTCGCCGGAGTGCTCCACCTGCATCGCGAGGGCGGGAAACTGATCGCCGGCTTCAACGCGAACCGCACCGTGACGGGCGCCACCGTCCGTCTACGTGGGACAGACGATCGCCTTTTGTCGTCTGTCACCGTGAACCTGGCCCCGGAGCGCACCTGGACCCTTGAAATCGCCGATGCTCCCCAGTCCCCCGTCACCTTCGAGTTGCATGATGCCGCCGGGCACGCCCTGATGCGGCAGACCGAGGGGGTGTACGACTGGACGCCGGAAAAGGAGATCCGGACCGGAGCGCAGCCTCGTCCGCCATCGGGCGGACCGCTTGATGCCGGCGCCGATCTGGAATTGAACGGGAACTTGCCCGCGGCCTACGAAGTATACGAACGCGCTCTGCGGCAGTCGCCGGGCGACCAGGCGTTGCGCGTCGCCGCCGGACGGCTGGCGGCGTCGCTGCTGCGTTATGCGGACGCAATCCGCTGGCTGGAGCCGGCGCAGGCGCGCGCCACACAGGATGCGGAGATCGCCTACTATCTAGGCCTCGCCTACCAGGGGCTAGGGCGGATTCGTGAGGCCCGCCTGCAAGTCGAAACCGCGCGCCGCATGCCGCGCTTCCGCGGAGCCGGAAATCTGAAGCTGGCCGAATTGCTGGCGCGCGAGGCAGACCTGGCGGGCGCATCCACCTATCTGCAAGAGGCGCTCGCCGCCGAACCGGACGACCAGCGTGCGCGCGAAGAGTGGATCGCTGTGCAGCGCGCCCTGGGCCGGCCCACCGATATCGCAAAACCGCCGCTCAGCCTGTTTCTCTCCGCGGAAACCGGGTCGGATGCCGAGCGCGTCCTCGCCATCGCGGCGCAATACATGCGTCTGGGCCTGTGGCGCGATGCGATAACCGTGCTCGCGCGCCCGTACCCGCAGCCGCCGCCGGAGCAGACCGAACCGGGCGTGCCCTTGCCGCAACAGCATCCCCTCGTCGCCTACTATCGCGCCTTCTGCCGGCAGAAACTGGGAGAGCCCGCCGCCGCGGATTACGACCTTGCCGCGAAGCTGCCCACGGCCTTCGTCTTCCCGCATGGCGCGCAGACGCTCGAAGTTGTAGAGACCGCGGTGCGCGAAAGGCCGCGCGACGCCACCGCGCATTTCCTGCTGGGGTCGCTGCACATGGCCGCCGGGCTGATCGACGGCGCCATCGGCGAATGGCGTGCCGCGCAGCAGCTCAACCCCACTATTCCGGTGTTGCAGGCCAACCTCGGACGCGTCCTGCTGCGCCTCAAACGCGACGTACCGGCGGCGGCGGAAGCCTTCCGCGCCGGCTTGGTTGCGGACCCGTCCAACACCGAAATCTACGCTGGGCTGGGCTCCGCGCTCGGCATCCTCGGGCGGCCGGCGGCGGAAGTGGTCACGGCATTCGAGCGCTATCCCGACCCGTCGCGAATGCCGGCGGCGCTGGTTTACGATCAGGCGCTTAGCTACGCCGAAGCTGGGCGTTTCGACCAGGCCAAGGCAACGTTCCAGGGCCGCTTCTTCCCCCGCGAGGAGGGTGGCACTAACGTCCGGCAGGTGTGGATCCGGGTGCGCTCTCTCGAAGCTCAATCCAATGCGGCGCTCGGCAACTGCCCTGCCGCGCTCGCCATCGTGGACCATATCGGCGACGCAGCGGAGCAACTCGAATTTACCCGCGACGGGTTGGATCGCTTCATCGCCGCCGCGCCCAATCAGGCAGCCCTCGGAATCGCGGAGGCGCGTTGCGGGCGGACGGACGCCGCTGCCCGCCGCCTCCGCGGCCTGGGCGCATCCGCCGCGGCCGACAGCCTGGTCTTCGCCCACGAACTCGCCCGGCAGTTGCCCGCTTTCCAGGCCGCGGAGTGGACCGCCAAGCTACAGCCGGCGGCCCGCGGCTCGGGCGCGCGCGGCGCAGCGTCGAGTTGGAACGCGATCCTCGCCGGCATGCTGGAACTCGACTTGGGACACGCCCAGGAAGGCCGGACGCTCATCGAGTCCGGTCTACTCTTGCCAGACCGCAACCTGGCTCACCATTTCGGCCGCGAGGCACTACGCAGCATTCCTGCGAAAAAATGACCGAACCCGCCGGGTTGCCGCGGGCCGCATCACGACCACTCTTCCCTGGCGGCTCAGAGCATGCCTCACCAGGAGCGACGTCCGCGCTTTGTCCGAGTCGCGATACGGCAGGAAGCCCTCGCCAGCCTCAGAACGGTGGCGATTCGGTGCTATCCGGGCAATCTGCCGCGGTGGGCTTGCCGCGGAAATCGGTTGTCGATGAATGTCCGCAAGTGCAGTCGCACAAGAGTGGGGAGGCAAAGGACGACGAATAAGAAGGATCTCCGATACCGGCGGCGTAGAGCCAGCAGTTCCATGAGCTCGCGGTTCGAGCCCATGCGGCGATGAAAGAACCTGACTTCTTCCTCCAGAGGCGCGCGGCGCAGCTCATAGCAGAAGAAGCAGTTGTGAATCGACCGCTTGAGTGTTCCCATAGCGTATCTGGTCCCTCCGGGTATTAGCGGGTAGATCGCCAAGATCAGCAGAGCCTGTGAGGATAGCCCGAAGAACGCCTTGAAGACGTCACAGCGCCGAATCGGCGCGACAGGGATGAGGGGGAGCAGTTCTTCACCCCAGACTGTGATCCCGGAGCTGACGATATTAGCGAGGACGACGCGATCCACGAATAGCGCCTGCGAGGGTCGCAGACCAAGGATTCGCCCGATGTTCCCGGACAGCAGGTCGCCTCGCGAGCAAATGAAGAACGAGCGGACGTTGGCGGTGACCTTATCCACGAATCTTTCCAGCGAGCGTTGTCCATGAGCTGAGCCGCTGCGGAGCCCGTGAAGCATTTCGATGCGCTCAACCTCGGCGCGGATGTGGTCTGTGTCGAATTCCGTGGCGCCGTCAGGGACAACCAGAATGAGGTCTACGTCGGAGATGATTTCAGCCCAGCCGCCGATTGCCGCACTGCCAAATACAACCAGGCTGACCAGCCCTTGTCCATCATCGGCACACGTGTGGACGATCGTCTCGACATAGGCCTGAACGCGAGACGGCAACGCGGAACTGGCAGAGGGAAACTGGCACATGAACTGGTTGCCCCCGAGTATATAGGCAATCCAGCCAACAAGCTATTCGGCCAGTTTCGGTTCGGAAAAAATGTTTCGGTTCTAGCCGGAGCACCGGCGAGCAACCAGCCCATCGCCAATCGATCTTGAACGGGGCACTCCAGTGGCCATCCGGGAAGCGGTGCTGAGCCGCCATGGAGTGAAGTGAGGCCGCGAGGCTCAGCCAATCCCCAGCAGCTCGTTGAGGAATCCCACCAGGAACTTCCACGCCAGATAGTAGATGATCATGAGCAGCGGGACCGCAACTATGACAATGGTCCAGGATTCCGCCGGCGTGAGCTCGAAACCGAAGGCCTTTGCGCCCAACAGCGATAGGGGAATCAGAAGCGGCGGCACCAACGCGCCGTGGGCGCTCAACGCTACGTATCTGCGTGTACGCATCGCCAGATACACCATATTCCAGGCGCCCCAGATGGCCGGCACCAGTGCCAGCGGGAATACCAGGACGCGTTCGACCGGGAATTCCGGATTGTAGGCCAACCGGATCGCACAGAAAGCCACGAATACCACCAGCAGGAAGACCGATGGTACGGTCACTCCCGCCATGTATGCGCGCAAGTACGGATGAGTCGTCATAATCTGCCTCCTTTCAACACTGGAACAGCACCCATGGAATCACCGCGGGGAAGGCGATGAATCCGGCGGCGGCCACGCCCGCGAGGGCGAAATCGAACCACGCCATCCGCGTGGGCCGGTGATTCAGGCGGCCCTGCATCCTCGGCCACAGGTCGCCGCGCAACCCATGGTCTCCCACCGGTGGGAAGGCGCTTCTTAACAGCGCGGTTAACTTCTCTTTCTCCTCTTGGTTCATAGTTCGATACCCATTTCCTTCAGCCTCTTGCGGAGCAGTCTGACCGCGCGAAACTCGCGCGACTTTACGGCTTCCACGGTAATGCCGAGAGCCGCCGCCACCTCGCAGTATGGCTGCTGTTCGAGCAGCACCAACCTGGCCACGCTCTTGAGCTTCACAGGTAAGTCGCCGAAGGCCCGCCGCAGTGCGGCCCGTGTGTCCGCGAGTACTGCGGAATCCGGGGCCGGAGGGCCTGGCTGCGCATTCAGCAGGTCTTCGCCGGCACTCACTTCCCGCCCGGCTTTGCCCAGATACTCCAGCGCCAGGTTGGTGGCGATGCGGCGCGCCCATGCCCCGAAGCACCGTGCCGCGTCGAAACGCGCGTGCGCCCGGTAAATCCGCCAGAATGTCTCCAGGGTCAGGTCTTCGGCGGCGGCCGGATCCCGGATCAAACAGACAACCCAGCGGTAGACTTCGCCCTGATGACGCTGGAATAGGGTCTCGAACGCCGCAATTTCACCGTGAGTGAAGCGCTCGCGAAGTGCCATTGCCGTCTCCATCATACTTACCGGCGGAGCGGCCCGGAGGTTTCAATTCAAGCGGCCCATGGTGGTCTGTGCGGGACATCCCGCTGCCGCCACAACCGGGTCGGCGCCGGCCTAAAGGCTGGCGGTTTGCGGGGCCAGTTCGCGCAGGTCGTCGATCCAGTAGTCCGGGCTGAACCGGGCCAGATCTTCGCGCTTGCCGTAGCCGTAGGTGACGGCGCACGTCCTGACTCCGGCGCGCCGCCCGGCCTCCATGTCGGCGGCGGAATCGCCCACGAAAAGACATTCCTCGGGCTTGGCGCCCATCGCGGCCAGGGCCGTGAACAGGACGTCCGGAGCGGGCTTGCACGGGAAACCGTCGGTCCCCTGCACGTGCTGAAAGTGCTGGATCAGGCCGAATTGCTCGAGGATCGCGCGGGTCGTGGGACTGCCTTTGGTGGTCGCCGTGCCCTTGCGCCCACCGAGCGCCGCGAGGCCTTCGGCGACGCCGGGGTAGACGGTGGTCTGGCTGTGGCCGCGCGCGAGATAAAGCGAGCGGTATTGCGCCAGCAGGTTGTCCATCCGCTCCTGCGTGGGGTTGGGAATCACATCGGCGAAAAGATCGAAGAGATGGCGGCCGATGTAGCCCTTGAGGTAATCGAACGTGACAGGACGGGACGAGTTGACGGCCAGCACCTGCTGCACGGCGCCGCAGATATCCTGCGCGCTGTCCAGCAGAGTGCCGTCGATATCGAACAGATAAACCGGGAACGCGGGGATCACGCCGGCTGCGAACCTTCGTTGAGGCCCGGGACGCGGCGTCCCGCCTCGGGCCGGATCACCTGCTGTGTGGTGCCGCCGCCCGGCGTCTCTCTCGGCGCTTGCGGCGCCAGAGTCTGCCCCTTGATCAACTGCGTGACTTCACTGCCATCCAGAATTTCGCGCACCAGCAGCATTTCGGCGATCGTCACCAGGGCTTCAGAGTGCTGGTTGATGACAGCCTCGGCCGTGTCGTAACCGCCCTGCACCAGTTTCCGCACCTGCTCATCAATCCGGATGGCGGTGCCTTCGGAGTAGTCGCGGTGCTGGGCGATTTCGCGGCCCAGGAAAATCTGCTCTTCCTTCTTGCCGTAGCTCATCGGCCCCAGTTCGCTCATGCCCCACTCGCACACCATCTTGCGCGCCAGATCGGTAGCCCGCTCGATATCGTTGCCGGCGCCCGTCGTCATGTGGTGCATGAACTTCTCTTCGGCGATCCGGCCGGCCATGAGAATCGCAAGTTGCGCCAGCAGGTATTCCTTGTCGTAGGAGTGCTTATCGTCGATGGGAAGCTGCATCGTGACGCCCAGCGCCATACCGCGTGGGATGATCGTGACCTTGTGCAGCGGGTCGGCGTTGGGCAGGCTGACGGCGACCAGCGCGTGCCCGGCTTCGTGATACGCGGTGTTGCGCTTTTCGGCCTCGCTCATCACCATGCTCTTGCGCTCCGCGCCCATCAGGATCTTGTCCTTGGCCAACTCGAAATCCAGCATCATGACCACTTTGCGATTCTGCCGGGCGGCGTTGAGCGCGGATTCGTTGACCAGATTGGCCAGATCGGCGCCGGCCAGTCCTGGTGTACCGCGGGCCAGCACGCTGAGATCCACGTTGTCGCCCAACGGGATTTTTTTGGTGTGCACGCGCAGGATGGCTTCACGGCCCTGCACGTCGGGACGGCCCACCACTACGCGGCGGTCGAAACGGCCGGGGCGCAGCAGGGCCGGATCGAGTACGTCGGGGCGGTTGGTCGCGGCCACCAGGATGACGCCCTCGTTGGATTCGAATCCGTCCATTTCCACCAGCAACTGGTTGAGCGTCTGTTCGCGCTCATCGTGTCCGCCACCCAGGCCGGCGCCGCGATGGCGGCCCACCGCGTCGATTTCATCGATGAAGATGATGCAGGGAGCGTTTTTCTTGCCCTGTTCGAACAGGTCGCGGACGCGGCTGGCGCCCACCCCGACGAACATTTCGACGAAGTCCGAGCCTGAGATAGAAAAGAACGGCACACTGGCTTCGCCGGCGATGGCGCGGGCCAACAGCGTCTTGCCGGTTCCGGGAGGCCCAATCAGCAGGACGCCCTTCGGAATTCGTCCGCCGAGTTTCTGAAATTTCTGCGGCTCGCGCAGAAACTCGATGATCTCCTGAAGTTCTTCCTTCGCCTCTTCCACCCCTGCCACATCTTTAAACGTCACCTTTTTCTGCTGGCTGGAGTGCAGCCGGGCGCGGCTCTTGCCGAAACTGAGCGCCTTGTTTCCGCCACTCTGCATCTGGCGCATCATGAAGATCCAGAAGGCGAGCAGCACGATGAACGGCGAGGCATTCAGCAGGATCGAGACCCAGCCGCCCGACGAAGTGTCCTTCATATGGATGATGACCTTCTTATCATTCAGCAGGTCATAGAGTGCGGGATAATTGGAGGGTACCTGGGTCTGGAATCCCAGCTGCGGATTCTGGTAGACGCCGTGCACTTCGCCGGCCGCGATGGTGACTTCCTTC
>JAPKZC010000123.1:7849-13556 GCA_026394025.1 Candidatus Solibacter sp. | reverse complement strand
GGAAATCACCGCCACCCGCGACGTCCCGACCACCTCGCGAATGACTTCCGTGGTGCGTAGGAGGGTGTTGTTCTCCAACCCCTTGGTGGCGCTGACGAAGACCGTACTTTGATTAAGCCCGGGCAACATGCGCTGGTACAACCCCCGTGCCAGATGGGAGGGCATGACACCCAGAACGACTTGCGCGCCGTCCAGGGCTGAGGCAAGTACAGAGGTAATCTCTACATTTGTCGGTATTGAACAATCCGGCAAATATATGTCATTGATCCGGGTGGTGGCCATGCGCGCCCCCAGATCGGCTTCGTAAACCCACAGGGTGACCCGCGGAAATCGCGGGGCGAGTACGATGGCGAGCGCAGTTCCCCAGCTACCTCCGCCGATAATTGCTAGATTCTTCAAAACTTAAACACGTTCTCCGTCCCCAGCCGAAGCCGTCGGATATTACTGCTATGTCTGTAGATAATAAATGCCCCAGCGACTGCGGCAGCTACAGCAGGCTGCGGGTCCTTCATGATCAGCCAGACCGCCAGCGGCAGCGTGGCGGCTCCCACGATGGAGCCCATAGAGATGTGCCGCGTACGAGCTACTACAACGATAAATACAATAGCTTCGGCAGCCAACGGCCACGGAGTCAGGCACAGGAAAGCGCCGACAAAGCTGGCTACAGCTTTGCCGCCTTTGAATCCCAGGAAAACCGGATACGCATGACCAGCCATGACGGCCAGCGCCGCCAGACTCATCCAAAGTACGTCCTGCCCGGTCAGCCGGCCGGCCGTCCACACGGCGGCATAGCCCTTGGCGATATCGAGCAGCAGGGTCACCACGCCGGCAGCCCGTCCCGTAGTCCGCATGACGTTGGTGGCGCCGATATTGCCGCTGCCCGCCGCGCGCACATCGGCGCCGGTTTTCCATTTGACCAGAAGGTATCCGAACGGGATCGCGCCGAGCAGGTACGCGATTAGTAGAACCGCGAGCGGAATCATGATTTTGTGAGCGGGAACTCCGCAAGTTTAGTGTACACGGAACCGGCCGGCCCCAACGTGCTCTTGTAGAGAAAGAAGCTGCCGGCCGGGAAGCCGCCGAATTCCAGCGTTGCCAGGGCGGCGATGGTCTCGCGCAGAGTCTGGAGTTCCGCCCCCTGCCCAATGCGAGCCAGGGTTAGATGGGGCGAAAAGGCGCGCTTCTCTCGCGGGATCCCCAGTGCTGCCGCGGCGAAATCGGTGTCGGCGGCCAGTTCGGCCAGGCCGGGCGCCTCGATGCCGCACCAGAAGTTGCGCGGGGACTGCGCATTGTTGGGGAAGAAGCCCAGGCGCCGGATCCGCACGGGGATGACGCCGCGCCCAGGTAAGCCGGCGAGGGCCGCTTTCAGTTCTCTCAAGCGCTCGTCAGGCCATTCGCCGATGAACCTGGTAGTCACGTGAAGGTTGGCTGGTGGGCTCCACCGAATCCGCGCGGCCGGCTTCAGGCGGCGTAGCAACTCCTCGAGGTTGGCGACGACCTCGCCCGGCAGATCCAATCCCGTGAACAGTCGCATTTGGCGTTTAATATTGTACAGTGCTCTTCGGCCGCATTCTGCCGCGATCGTTCTATGCCCGTTCCACGGCGGACGTGGCGCGCAACCTGCTCGGCAAGGTGCTGGTGCACGGCGCCACCGCCGGCATCATCGTGGAAACCGAAGCCTACCTGGGCGGCGAAGATCTGGCGGCCCACTCCGCCCGGGGCCTGACGGAGAGTACGCGCGTCATCTTCGGACCGCCGGGTCACGCGTATGTCTACTTGATCTACGGGATGTACCAGTGCCTCAATCTGGTGGCGGAGCCGGACGGACAGCCGGGTTGCGTACTGATTCGCGCGGTCGAACCCGCGTCCGGCGTGGAACTCATGCGGGTCCGGCGGGGGGCTACGCGGCAGTTGGAACAACTGGGCAACGGTCCAGGAAAGCGCACGCTTGCACTGGGGATCACGCGCGCCCACAACGGAGCGGACGTCACGCGCGGCCCCCTGGTGGTGCGCGAGGCGGCCTGCGCGGGTGAGACTGAGATTGCGGTCACACCGCGCATCGGGATCACGCGGTCGGTGGAACTGCCGCTGCGGTTCGTGATAGCGGGCAGTGGGTTCGTCGGCGGGAGGCGGCTGGGGAACGGCAGGGCGTAGAGGAGACGTCCGGGCTAACGCCCGGATGCACAAGGCGGAGCCTTGTGCCACACGGACTGGGCGATCTCCTGGAACCAGAGGGCCAGGACGAGCAGCGACCAGAGCCAGTGGCTGTTGTCGCGGCGGCCGCTATCGTGTTCTTCGAGCAGGGTGCGAAGGAACTCGGGTGACACGATGCCGCGGTCCAGGAACTGTGCCGCGGTCACGTGGTCCCAGAGAAACTCGCGCAACGAGCCGCGGAACCAATCGGCCAGGGGCACGCCGAAACCCCACTTCGGGCGATTGAGCAGGGCCGGCGGCAAGCGGTCGCCGAGCGCGTCGAGCAAAATTCGCTTGCCCTGCCCACCGGCAATTTTCCAGGCATGCGGAATGGTGGCGGCGAGTTCGGCCAACTCGTGGTCCAGCAACGGGCACCGCACTTCAAGCGAATTCGCCATGGACATGCGATCCACTTTAACCAGCATGTCGCCGGTCAGGTTGGCGTTGGCCTCCCAATACATTATTTGGGAGAGCGTGCCGGCCTCCCCGGGCAGGATGCAGTGCGGGAGCATGCGTGCCAGGAAGCCGCTCTCCGCAGGCATCATCCACTCCGGCCGTAGCAGCCGCGACCGCATGTGGTAGGGCGCGTAGTTGAAGGCAAAGTAGCGGTCCAGTCCGTTGCGCCGTCCTATCATGTGGAGGAAGTTCTTGCCATACGCGGAGTACGGCAGCCTGGCCGAAATGGAGGACATCAGCAGGCGCAGGAGTTGCGGAACGTGGTCTAACGGGCTCAGGCTCTGCGCCCGCCGCAAACTGGTGTAGCCGCCGAACAGTTCGTCGCCGCCATCGCCGCTCAGCGCCACTTTGACGTGGCGCGCCGCGAACTCGCTCACTATGAAGGTTGGTATGGCGGAAGAATCGCCGAATGGCTCGCCGAAGTGTTTGGTGAATTTTTGGATGATGCCGATGGAATCCGGCCTCTCGGCCACCATCCTGGCATAGGGCAGTTCGTTGAAGCGGCTTTCTTCGAAGCCGATGGAGAAGGTCTTGACCGGTTCCGGCGACTGGCGCGCCATGGATGCCACCACGGAACTGGAATCGATACCGCCGCTCAGGAAAGCGCCGAGCGGGACGTCGGCAATCATACGGATATGCACGGCTTCGTCGAATTTCTGACGGACGTGGATGACGGCTTCGGCGTGAGTCAGGCCGGCCGCGGGTTCGGCAACGGACACCGGCATTTGCCAGTAGCGGCCCTGCTGGACCGCGCCGCGCTGGTAGGTGAGCCAACAGCCGGCAGGAACGCGGCGGATGGCGCGATAGGCGGTCAGCGGATCCGGAATGTAGTTGAACTGAAAGTACAGGCGGAGCGCCTCCGGGTCGGTTTCGAGTGGAACTCCGGCCTGGCGCAGGCAGGAGATTTCGCTGCCGAAATAGATGCCGGTGGGGAGTACGGCGTAGTACAGCGGCTTCTTGCCGAAGCGATCGCGGGCCAGCAGGAGACGGTTCTGGCGGGCGTCCCAGATGGCGAAGGCGAACATGCCGCGGAGCCGCTTGAGGCCATCCACGCCTTCCTGTTCGTAAAGGTGAACCAGTGTCTCAGTGTCGCTGGCGGTCTGGAATTTGTGTCCGCACGACATTAGATCCGCGCGCAATTCCTGGTAGTTGTAGATCTCGCCATTGAACACGATCCACACGGAGCCATCCTCGTTGGAGATTGGCTGGTGGCCGGTGGAGAGATCGATGATGCTGAGGCGGCGCATGCCGATACCGCATCCGCCGTCGACATACCGGCCTTCGTCGTCCGGACCCCGGTGGCGAATCTCGTCGCACATGGCCTGGACCAGCGCAGGCTGGGCGGGTTGATCGAGATGCACAAAACCGGCAATACCGCACATAGGAAGCCAAAGACGAAGGGGTACTCCTTCGAATCTAGCATCGGTGGCGGAGTGGGCGCTAACCGGACCGGACGGGTGGCGATTCCTTGTTTCGTTTCCAAATCCACATAAAACCTGCGGCTGCGAGCGTCACTATGAGCAATTGCGTCAGTGCGGGCAACGGCCTCGGAAGGTGCAGCAGGAACCACGGGACCGGCGTGATCAGCGCCAACGCGGGAAGGCGCGCATAGTCCGCGGTGGAGAAGGCGATGAGGGCGGGAAGCAACAACGCGGCGTCGGAAAGGTAGCCGTGGAATCCCACTAGCACGCCGGCCACCAGCGCGAGCGCGAGGGGCCCTGCGAAGTCGGAGGTGCTCCGGGCAACCAGGAATAACCCCACGGCCAGCACCAGTCCCGCGGCGATTTGAAGCGGCAGGCCAAACCGCCCCACGCCAAGAAGAGAGTGCAGATTCGGCATGTGATCCACACTCGGGTTGATGCGCCCATCGGTCAGCACTGCGTAGTAGCGCAAGGGCCAACTCCTGCCCGCGGCTGCGAACGACAGCGCCAACAGGACACAGCCGCCGACCGCCACTCCGCCCGCCATCCGCCAACGGCGCTGCGCCAGAATCACTATCGGAACCAGTGCCACCAGGTGGAACTTGGAAGCACAAAGCGTCAATACCATTCCTGCGGCCGCGGGTTTACCGGCGCGCACCAAGCACGCGGCGAGCGCGGTCCACAGCAGCAACAGCAAGACGTCTTGCCCGTTGAACAGGCTGACAAACGCCGGTAGCGACCAGCAGCATATTAGCCATCGGGCGGATGAGGAGGCCCCCGGCCACAGCGCGGTGAAACCCGCGAGTGCCGCCGCCAAAAGCGTTGCCCATACGGCGTACGCGGTGCGGTACGGCAGCAACCCGAGCGGCCTCAGAAAGAGCGCGTAACAGGGAGGACGAACAAACGGGATTTCGCCGGTTTCGCCGATAGACTGTAGATGCACATTCCGCACGGCATCGTGATCGTACAGGTCCGGGCCACCCACCAGCCGTGCACCCGCGTAAAGGCCCAGGAAATCATTGCGTCCTTGCCAGGCGCCGGGAAGAAACACGGTGCAGGCCAGCCAAATATTCAGCAGGGCGCCCACAGCACAAGCCGAGGGCACGACAAACCGTTGAAGTCGAATGCGGTAGTTCAGGGTTACCTCCAGCCGGGCGCACAAATTGCTGAAGAACCACGCTATCACTTTTCCCCTGAGAAGCTGGATTCGCCCGCCCGAGGTGCCGCCGGTTATCCTATGGAACGGGTTCCTGAATGCTCACGACCGGCTCCGAGCCCGGCTGCCCGCGGCCGGACGACACACTCGACGAAAGAAGGACGCGAGTTTTTCTCGCCGCACTGCTTGCCATCGCGGTCATAGTTCTCTGGGTCGTGCCCGTGCGGTCGAGTTTCTGGCTGGACGAAACCGGGACTTTCTGGATCATCAAGGATGGGTTGGCCAACCTCGTGGCACGGTCGGCGTACTGGTCTGGGCAATCGCCGTTGTACTACCTGACGGCCTGGGCGGCGCTTATTGCCGGCGGGCGCGCGGAGTGGGTCATGCGGCTTCCGTCCCTGGCCGCGCTGATGGTCGCGGCGTGGCTCTTCTACAGGCTGGCGCAGCGCCTGTTCGATACCGCAACCGCCCGGCTTGCCGT
>JAPKZC010000123.1:0-7838 GCA_026394025.1 Candidatus Solibacter sp. | reverse complement strand
CCGTACGCGCTTGGTCTCGCCATGCTGATCGGTTCAGCTCTGATGCTGGTCCGCTGGCTGGACACCGGCCGGACGCGCGATGTGGCCGGCTACACACTGCTCTCGGTGCTGGCCGTCTATGCGCATTGCCTTTTCGCGCCAGCGCTCGCCGTACTTGGCCTCCACGCCGCCTTCCGCCTGTTCCGCGAGCGGGGCCTGTGGAAACTGGCGGCGGCATGGGCTGCGGCCGGGATTCTGTTGCTGCCGCTGGTTTCACAACTGCGTCAATTTTATGATAGCCGCGGCGCCCACTCGTTCGCCGGCGCCCCGCTACTCGTCGATCTGTTTGCGGCCCTGGCGCCGCCTGTGCTCGCCGGTTCCGTTGCCGTGGGCGTGTTCCTGGCATGGTGGACCGGCACGCAAGCGGAGAAGCAGCCCGCCACGCGGCGTGACAGCCTGCTGCTGGCGGCTGGGTGGGCGCTGGCGCCGCCGTTGGCCCTGTTCGCGGTTTCCGTTTTCTCTCCCGCCAGACTATTCGTTCCTCGATACTACATCTCCTACCTGCCGGGGTTATGCCTGGTTGCCGGTTGGCTGGTGTGCGCGGTTGTGGACCGTCGCGGCCAGCGCCTGGTCGCGGCAGTGCTGTTGGTGGGCGGCATCCTGAGTTCCGGCGCTCTGCCACACGGAAGCGAAGACTGGTCCGGCGCCATGCGGAGAATCCGCTCCGAGGATCGCGACGGCACCTTACTCGTGCTGGCCGCCAGCGGCTTCGTCGAGGCCACCGACCCCCAGGCGCTCGACGTCCCCAGGCTGCGCGAAGTCCTCTTTGCTCCCCAAGCCATGTATCCTCCCGGGGGGCGCCTTGTGCGGCTGCCCTACCGCCTGGATGAGGAGTCTGCGAAGTATGTGGAAGGTATCCTCCCCTCGATCCAAGGCGAGCGCCGGTTTGTGCTGGTTGTCCGGTATCAGGGATTCACGTTCGAACCGTGGCTCCGCGGCAGGCTGGCGGCCCAGGGTTTCCGGTCGAAGAGTCTCGGAGACTATGGGGGCGTCGGCGTCTTCCTCTTCAGCCGCCCCTAAAGCGATACGCCGCCCAGACACGGCTTGCCTGGTTGACAGGAACGAGGCCCCTGAGCCCTAATGAGTCATGACCGCGAGCTTCCCCGAGCAGTATAAGGCCGACCTGTTGAAGGCGATTGAGGCCATCGAGTCGGAGAAGGTAGGCCAGGCCATAGGCATCCTCGCCCAGGCTCGCGATGAGGGCCGCCGTATCTTTGTGTGCGGCAACGGCGGCAGCGCATCCACCGCATCGCACTTCGCCTGCGATATGGTCAAGGGCGCCAGTTTCCAACGCGACAGGCGCTTCCGCATCATGGCGCTCACCGACTCCCTGCCCACGATTACGGCATACGCCAACGACGTCGGCTACGATTGCGTCTTTGTCGAGCAGTTAAAGAACTTCGCCGAGCCGGGCGACGTGGTGATGGCGATCAGCGGCTCCGGCAACTCCCCCAACGTCCTGCAGGCAGTGGAATACGCCAACTCCATTGGCTGCCCCACCATTGCCCTGTCCGGCCGCAACGGCGGCAAACTCGGTCCCATGGCGCAACTCAACCTACAGGCTTCCATTCCGCACATGGGCCGCATCGAGGATGTGCATATGATCGTGATGCACATGATTTCCTACTACTTCATGGACGCGGAGAAACCGGGCGCTGCGGGGGCCTGAGCCCCCTAGGCATGGGCGATACCCCAGGCAAAGACCGCAAACGCCTTTGGTACGGGCTGCTTTCCACCGCACTGGCGGCGGTGTTGCTGTATTACGCGCTCCGAGGGGTGGAATGGGCGCGCGTTTGGACCACCATTACGCACGCTCGCTGGCAGTATCTGGGGGCTGCCTGCCTGGTCACCTCCTTTTCCTTTTTCCTGCGTTCGTACCGCTGGCGCATCCTGCTCAACACGGACGCCCACTTCGACGTGCCCACGGTATTTGTGGCGACCATGGCGGGTTATCTGGGCAATAGCTTCCTTCCAGCGCGAGCCGGGGAACTGGTGCGGACATACATCATCAGCAGCCGCTCGTCCCTGAGCAAGACCTACGTGCTGACCACGGCTCTGAGTGAGCGAACGGTGGATGCGATTGCGCTGGTGCTGGCCAGTTCAATTGTGCTGCTGGGCGTCAACCCCAAGCCCGCCTGGCTGGGCGACGTAAGCCGAACCACCGCGCTGGTCGCCGGCGCCGGGTTGCTCGGGATCGCGATCTTGCCACACACCGGGGATCTGGTCGAGAGGTTGCTCCGCCGCGTTCCCATGCCGTCGGGACTGCGCAACCGGCTGCTGGAACTGGCCGCCCAGATTCTACTCGGCCTGCGAACGTTTCACAGCCCCAAGCGGCTGGCGGGGTTTGCTTTCTGGACGGTCGCGGTCTGGTCCCTGGACTGCGTTACCGTCATGGTGGGCGCGCACGCTCTCGGGTTGGACTTGCCGTTCCGGGTGGCCTTGCTCTTGTTGGCGGGCCTGGGGTTGGGAAGCGCGCTGCCCTCGACGCCCGGATATGTTGGCATCTATCAGTTCGTTACGGTCAGCGTACTGGTCCCGTTCGGCGTCAGCCACGACCACGCACTGGCTTATAGTTTCGTCTTCCAGGCCATGGGCTACATCGTGGTGTTGATACTGGGTCTTCCGGCACTGTACCACGCCAAGGACTGGCGGCAGGCGATAGCAGAGGCCGCGCCAATACCGCACGACTAGTCCGCTTCACGCAATCGCGTATAATGGTTAATCTATCGTGTTTCTGCCGCTATCGACGCTCCGGCTTGCCCCACTCGGCACGGGAGTGGGGGTTATTTCATGTGGAACGGTGATTACGCTTTCCTGCTATCGAATCTGGTCAAGAAGGATTTCAAGGTTCGCTACCGCAACATGTCGTTGGGAATCTTCTGGTCCCTCCTGAATCCGCTGGTGACCATGGCGGCCCTGACTCTGGTCTTCACCCGGTTTTTCCCAAGCAAGCAGCCCGCCTTTCCCGTGTTCGTGCTCTGCGGCCTCGTGCCATTCAATTTCCTGACGCTGGCCTGGAGCAGCGGAACCGGTTCGCTGCTGGAGAACTCCTCGCTGATCAAGCGGGTTCCCGTGCCGCGGGAGATGGTTCCGATTGCCACCGTGCTTGGAAATTGCGTGCATCTGCTGATCCAGATCGGGCTCCTGCTTGGTTTCACCCTGGCGTTCGGATACGGCATCAACCGGAATTGGGTGTGGCTGCCATTTGTGTGGCTGATGGAGATCATCTTCGTGTGCGGTCTCACCCTGATGTCGGCTTCCATAAACGTCTACGTCCGGGACACGCGATATGTGGTGGAGTCAGCCAACACCATACTGTTCTGGCTGGTTCCAATCTTTTACTCCTTCTCCGACATTCCACCGCAGTTCCAGGAGCTTTTCTGGTACAACCCGGTGGCGGCCATGGTGATGGCCTTGCGCAATATCCTGATGGGCGCCATTCCGCCACCCACGAGCCTGCTGGTCAAGCTCACTCTGATCTCGTTCGTGATGCTCGGTCTGGGCTTGGCGGTCTTCCGCAAACTCAAGGCCGGCTTTTACGATTACCTTTGATATGGCCCTGATCGAATTCGAGCACGTCTCCAAAACGTTCAGCCACACCGGCGGGGCCAAACTCCTGCGCGCCCACCTCGAAGAACGCCTCCGCCGGCGCGCCGCCAAACGCGAAGTCTTCTACGCCCTCAAGGACCTTTCTTTCCAGGTGCAGCGCGGCGAATGCATGGCCATCGTCGGCGGCAATGGCGCCGGCAAGAGCACTCTCTTAAGCCTCGTGACCGGGCTCTGCCAGCCCACGGAAGGGCGCATCCAGGTCAACGGGAGCGTTGCGGCGCTCCTCGAGTTGGGCTCGGGATTTCATCCCGAGCTTACCGGCGCGGAGAACATCCTCTTGAACGCATCCCTTCTCGGGTTAAGCCGCAAGAAGACCGAAGCACGTTTCGACGAGATCGTCGAGTTCTCCGGCATCTCCGATTTCATCCACGAGCCCCTTCGCACTTACTCGAGTGGCATGATCATGCGCCTGGCGTTTTCGGTGGCCGTGCATGTGGACCCGGATATCCTGATCGTGGACGAGGTTCTTGCGGTGGGAGACCAGGCGTTTCAAGCCAAGTGCTTCGAGCGCATCGCGAGATTCAAGCGCGCCGGCAAGACGCTGCTCTTCGTTTCCCACTCGGCACAACTCGTGAAACAATTCTGCGATCGCACGCTCTGGCTCGACAAAGGGGAGGCCGTTCTGGTCGGCACGCCCGATGAGGTATTAGACGCCTACTCCGGCAAACCCCAGTAGCTGGTCCGCGCCCCCGCGCCAGCGTCCGCTAGTATCATCGCCCCCCCAACCGGCGCATCTGGGCCTTGGCGGCGGCGCGCGGCCTACCGCTTATACCCGATCATCCGCAGAAACCCGCGACGCTTCTCCGCATCCTCCGCGCCTTCGACGCCCTTCGGGGCAGACCCGTCGATTACGCCCAGCACGCCGCGGCCCTGTTCGCTTTCCGCCACCACCACCTGCACCGCGTTGGCGGTCGCGCAGAAGATGGAACACACTTCGGGGACATCCTTGATCCGGCCCAGCACGTTGATTGGGTACCCCTCCGTCATGACCACCACGAAGATGTGCCCTGCCGCGATGGCACCGGCGTTCTTCGCCGCCAGAGCCTTGAGCGCCTCGTCGTTGCCGTCCACCCGCGTCAGGCACGGGCCTGAGGCTTCATTAAACGCCACCCCGAACTTCATCTGCGGGACCGTGTTCACGATGGCCTCGTAAATGTCCTCCACCGTCTTGATGAAGTGCGATTGGCCCAGGATCAGATTGCCGCCCTCGGGGATTTCCAGCGGAACAAGTTTGAGATCCATTACTGAAACACCTCGCTTACCGGCTTCACCTTGATGTCTTCCGCCTTCAAACTGAGCGGCCACTTCACCACCAGCGCGTCTTCGTCGGTGATCTCCTTCGGCTTCGGCGAATTGTATGTCATCGGCGAAGCATCCTCGTTGGCCAGTTGCCGTTTCAAGTCCTCGCCATTGCGCGTCACCGCGGCGATAATGAGGCGGTCCGTCCGTATGTACTGTTTGATGACGCGATTCACGTCCGCCAGGGTCAGCTTCGCCAGTTGCGCCTTCAGGTAATCGTTGTACGGGGGAATGCCGTAGAACAAGCTGTCGATAGCGTATCCCAGTTCCGCGCGTTTGGTCCGGGTCAGAACATTGACGTATTTGCTCAGAAACTCGCGCGTGCGCTCGAATGCTTCCTGCGTCAGACCATTCTTGTTCAACTTGTCGAGTTCAAACAACGCGAGGCGCAGTGCGAACTTCGCCGTCGGCGGCTCCACCGGCCGGATCCACACCTGGAAAATCTGCTGCTGCCGCGCCAGGTTGGGCTGCGGCTCCATCAGGAACATGCCGCGCGGGAAGTACTCGATGTACGCGTAATCCCCGTAGTTCAAGCCGCGCTTCTCGCGCAGGCGATCGTACAGTACACCGCTGCTCATGCGATGCTGCCCGAGGTAGCTCGATACCAGCAGCAGCGCCGCGTAGTCCGGCCGCGCGCGCGTCACCTCGATGGGATAACCGATGGAGAACGCCACGCTCCGCGTATCCTTATCCACGATCACGACGCGCGATTTCTCAATCACCGTGGGCGCCGATATCCGGGGCTTGGCACTCGCCGCCGCCGGCAGTGCCTGGAAATCTTTCTCCATGGACGCCAGGAACGCCGGCGTATACCCGCCCGCAATTCCGATGATCAGTTGCGACTGGCTGTACTGACTCCTGTAGAACGCCTTCACGTCGTCCAGCGTGATTTTCTCCAACGATGATACCGTGCCACCGTTAAAATGCCCGTAAGGCGTCCCCTGGTAGAGCGTCTCGTACAAGACCTCCTTACCTAACTCCTCATCGTTGTTGCCGCGCAGGCTTACCTTGATCGCGTTGATGGCGTCGTCCTTGACGCGGCGGAAATCGTCTTCGCGCCAACCGGGGGTCAACAACATGCCGCGCAGCAGCTTGTAGTACGCCGCCAGATTGTCCACGTGCGTCGCGCCGCTGAACGTGCACATTTCCTTGTCCACTTGCGCGCTCACTCCGGCCGCCATCGGGAACAGGGCGTCGCCCACCTGCTTGTACGTCAGATCCTTGGTGCCGCCATCGGCGATCATCGCCGCCGTGAGATACGCCAACCCCGGCTTATCCGCCGGGTCCGCCGCCGTTCCGGTGGTGAACACCATGCGGAAGGTCACGAGCGGCGATTTCCCGGGCAGCGCCACGGTGCGAATCTGCGCCGCTGCGCACAATGCTAAAACCAAAAACCATGCGGCGAGTTTCACTTTGCACCTCCGGGGCCGGTCAGCGTGACAATCGTGCGGCCCTTTTCCACCAGATACTTCGCCGCCGCCTGCCGCACGTCCTCCGGCGTCAGCTTGGTGTACTGATCGTAGAGTGCGTTCATGGTCTCCGGCGTTCGCTTCAGCGCCACGTAATACGAAAGAATCTGCGCGATCGTGTCGCTGTTATCCATGCTCAATGCCACCTGATAGCGCAGCCGCTTGCGCACCGTATCGAGACGCGCCGCATCCACCGGTTTCTCCTGAAACGCCTTCACGGTCTCCAGAATCCGATCGCGCACGTAGTCCATGTCCCCGGCTTTTTTCACTCGCGCGGTGATTTCGAAGAGCCCGGGATCGACGCTTCCCGGCGCGTTCCCCATAATTGCATCCACCTTCTGCTCTTGCACCACCAGCTTCTGGTAGAGGTCCGAAGTGCCGGAGAACGCCAGGTAGGCCAGCGCATCCAGCGCCGCCGTCTCCTTGGTGGCATCGTTGTACGCCGGCGCCTTGAAGGCCACGGAAACGATGGGCAGCGTCGGGCTTGGCCAAGCCACGTGGCCGGTTCGCGGCCCGTTCTGCTCCGGCTCCACTGGGACATCCGGCTTGTAGCTGCCGCGCTTCCACTCGCCCCAGTACTTGTCCACCATGGCGCGCACCGCCTTCGCCTTCACATCCCCCACCACGATGATGGTGGTGTACTCCGGCCGGTAATAGCGGTCGAAGAACTTGAGGCTGTAGTCGTACTGGTTGGGCATGTCCTGTATATCCTTCAGAAATCCCATGGTGGTGTGTTTGTAGGTGTGCTTGTCGAACGCCGTGTCCTGCATCACCTCGTTGAGCTTGCTGAACGGTGAGGCGCTGTTCTTGTTGTACTCGCCCAGCACCGCGAGGCTCTCCGTCTTGAACTCGGGCTCGGCGTACTTCAGGTGCTGGAAGCGGTCGGCCTCCATGGCCAGCACCGTTTCCAGATCTTCCTTGGAAAACGTGGTGTGGTACGTTGTCAGGTCGTCGCTGGTGGAAGCGTTCGATGCCGCGCCGATGCGGTTCAGCGTCTGGTTGTATTTCTGCGGCGGATACTTTTCCGTTCCGCGGAACATGATGTGTTCGAACAGGTGGGCGAACCCGGTGTGCCCCGGCTCCACTTCATTGCGCGACCCGGTCTGCACCACGATGTACGTCGCCACGATGTTGGCGTAGTCCGTGGGGACCGTGATCAGCCGTAACCCGTTCGGCAGGTCTTCCTGAGAATAGTCGTAGGGGAATACCTTTTGCGGCTGTGCCCAACAGGCCAGAGCCGCGCATCCCAGCAGCAGGCATAATTTCGGAATCATCAATACTATTCTATGATCATTACTATTTGATGATTCCGGCCCATGCGCCGCGCGCCTGCTCCAGCCGGATGGCGAGATCGAGCAGCAGTTCATCCTCAAATGGCCTCCCCATCAATTGCACCCCTATGGGCACTCCGGCGCTCGAAAC
>JAPKZC010000585.1 GCA_026394025.1 Candidatus Solibacter sp. | reverse complement strand
CTCTTCCCCGCCGACCCCTATGTGCTGGATCAAGTACCTGAAGGGAATAGTTTCGGCGATCTCCAGGGCGCGCTTGATCTCATCCACCATGTGGAGGCGCGTGCCCTTCACGGGCTCGGTGATGGTGATGACGGCGTGCGGTCCGGAGCGGCCCCAGATTTCGTCATTGTACATGGGCGAATGCAGCGAGTGGAGCTTCAAATCGGAATCGCGGAACCAGTGGCCGAGTTCGGCGATCTGCGCCTTATCGCGATAATCCATGTGTTGGCGAGCGCAGAAAATCTCCACCGCGGGGATTCCGGCCTGCTGAATTCTGCCAAGCAGCGCCGTGGTCAGGCGGTGATTGACGAACAGATGGGTGGACAATACGTGATTCATCGCGTTCTCAGTGTCCTTCCGCGGTACCCTCGGTACGGGGATCGGTCGCGCCTTCCAGCCAGCCGTTGTTCCAGCGGATGGCCGCGGTTTCGCCCTGCGCGTTGACACGCTTGACAAGATAGCCGCGTGTTTCGAGCAGCGCCACGGTGTCCGGCGAGAAGCCCGGTTCCATGTTGAGTACGTCGGGCAGCCATTGATGGTGGAAGCGCGGCCAGTTGACCGCGTCCTGCACGTTCATGCCGAAATCGAGCACGTTGACGATGACTTGGAGCACCGTGTTGATGATGGTGGGCCCGCCCGGCGACCCCAGCGCGAGCACCGGTTTGCCATCCTTCAGCAAGATGGTGGGCGTCATGGAAGAGAGTGGCGTCTTGCCCGGCGCGATGGCGTTGGCCTCTCCCTGAATCAGTCCGTACATGTTGGCTTCGCCGGGCTTGGGCGCGAAATCGTCCATCTCGTTGTTCAAAAGGAAACCCAGGCCGGTGGCTGTCACCTTGCTGCCGTAGCCGCCGTTCAGCGTGTAGGTGACCGCCACTACGTTGCCCTCGGCATCCGCCACCGTGTAGTGGGTGGTCTCCAAAGACTCACGCCCGTCGAACAACGTGGCCTTGATCTGGCTGGACGGCGTGGCGCGCTCGGGGTCGATGGAGGCGCGCTGCCGAGCGAGGTATTCGGGGGAGAGCAGGGAAATCATCGGCACCTTGACGAAATCGGGATCGCCCAGGTGTTCGGAGCGGTCGGCGAAATAGCGGCGCATGGCCTCCGTCATGTAGTGGACTACGGTGGCAGAACCGGCGCCGCCCTTCTCGTAGCCGGTGCCATCCAGCATGCCGAGCATTTGCAGAATGCCCACCCCACCCGAACTGGGCGGGGGCGCGGTGACGATGGTGTAGCCGTGATACGCGCCGGTAAGCGGGGCGCGCTCATGCACCGCGTACTGCTTCATATCGGCTTCGGTGACGAGGCCGCCGTGCGCCGCCATGTCCCTGGCCAGCAGGCGCGCCGTCTCGCCCTCGTAGAAACCGTTGGCGCCGAACTTCTCCACGCGCGCCAGGGTGCGCGCCAGGTCCGGCTGCATGAGAAGTTCGCCGGCTTCGTAGAACTTACCGCCCTTGAGAAAAATGCGGTTGGATTCCGGGAAGCCGCTGAGGCCGTGGGTGGCGCGCAGCGATTGGGCCAGGGCATACGACACGGG
>JAPKZC010000614.1 GCA_026394025.1 Candidatus Solibacter sp. | reverse complement strand
GCGTCCGCCTGAACGGACTGGAGGGTGAACTCGGTTTCCGGCCAGCCCAGCGTGATGGCATAGAGCGTTTCGCCTTTCGTGGTGAACCGGATGTCGCGCGGGGTGAAGTCCGGATCTTTGCCTTCGCTGAAGCCGCCGCCGCCGCTGCGGGTCGGAATGGGTGTAGTGCGGCATCATGCGCACGTCGTTGTGTCCTATCCTCCAGCAAGACTTCTGGTCTTCGTATCCGCGAATGTTCTTGCGTGCCATTGCCGCATTCCACAGCGCCACGTCCGTCAGCAACCGCGCTTCGCTCGCCGGCGCGGCTTTGGGCGTTTCCTTGACGGAGGCCGTCTTGGCCGGCGGAGCGCCGAGCCTCTCCGCGAAGCTGACCCTCTGACCCACGGCCACCGTGTAGCCCTGCGATCGCTGCTCGACGCGCGCCACCGAGCGCGTCTCCGACACTTCGCTCACAACGAGCCGGGTGATCTTCACGTCCACTGTCCGCCCACCGGCCGTCTCACTGGCGTGGACGTAGCCGCGCATCCCGGCGCGCACTCCCTGCCGGTTGCTCATGCTCAGTTGAATCGTGTCGCCGGTCACTCGCAGAACGGTCTGGGCGAGGGCTTGGCCACAAGCCAGAAGCTAGGAGATAAGGAAGAATAAAAAGCATCACGGGAATCGTTCCCGGGCACAACGGAAGCCGAGGTCGCTGTACCGGCCGTCGGGCTTGCCCTTGCCACGGTACGCCACCCGGACGTAGGCCGGGACGCCGACCCACCCGCCGCCCCGTCGTGTACGATGTTCTCCCGATGACGCCCCTTGTGGATCATCCGCCGGGCTGCTTCGGTAGTACTCCTTGTCGTACCAGTCCTGGCACCACTCCCACACGTTCCCCAGCATGTCGTGCAGCCCCCACGCGTTCGCCTGTTTCTGTCCCACCGGGTGCGTCTGAGTGCCGGAGTTCTCGCGGTACCAGGCCACGCTGTCCAAGTTGCCTGCCCAATCCCCAGCCGTCCCCGCTCGCGCCGCATACGTCCACTCCGCCTCCGTCGGCAAGCGGTACCGGTAGCCGTCTCCCCGCGCGTTCAGCTTGCCCAGGAATTCCTGTACATCGTTCCAACTCACCAGCTCCACCGGACGGTCCGCTCCTTTGAAGTTGCTCGGGTTGCCACCCATCACAGCTTCCCACTGCGCCTGCGTTACTTCGTGCTTCCCTAGCTCAAACACCTTCGTGATTCGCACCCGGTGCGAAGGCTTCTCGTCGTCGACCCCGGAATCCGAGCCCATCTGGAACTCTCCTGGCTGGATGCGCACGAACTCCATCGCAACTCCGCTCACTACCAACCGCGGCACCCGATCCTGGGCGGCGCGTTGTTCCGCCGCCTGGCGTGCCTCCTCCGCCCCGCGACGGCGTTCGGCCGCACGGAGCTTGCCGGTTTCCAGACGGGCGCTCCGGCTGAACATCCCCTCCGGAAACTTCACGAGGTAGTCTTCGTAAGTGGCGATGGTCTTTTCCGAGATCTTCGGACTGGTCTGACTCAGAGCAAACCCGCCGGAGGTTAACAAAGCGAAGGGTAGCAGGAAGCGATTTCTTGACATGATTCCTCTCCGGCCGAACGCTGCCAACGAATCGAGAGCCTCGGGCCCACACAAGCATACTGAAGCGAGGGTTGTTTTTCAAAAGAATAGGGTCCGAAGAAACAGATAAGGCCTCGCCGTTAAGGGGCGCTGCCATCCGCATCTGTCACTACCACTCCGACCGCATATCCACGAACAGGGGCTTTCCCCGGATGCTGCCGTCTCGCTGGAGGTCTTGTCAGAATCAACCTCCGGCATCGCCGCGGTTT
>JAPKZC010000252.1 GCA_026394025.1 Candidatus Solibacter sp. | reverse complement strand
GGCCCACGGCGGCAGCACGCCCAGGTTACGTTCGGCCCGCGCCAGGAAGTGGCGCTGGATGCCGCTGGCGGTGGCCTGCCCGCCGCCGGCGAGGCGCAATTCCCGGCGGCCCGTGAGATCCGAAGACACGGTGTGGAGTGCATCGAGCGGAGCCGTCAGGCCCACGCCCGCGGCCGGGTTCAGGCCTGCCTCCGCCATCGCCGCCACCAGGGCCGTGGCGCCGAACTTGAGTACGATCGCAGTTTCCGAGCAGAGGCTCTCCCCGCAGAGGATGTGCAGGCGGTTGTAGCCGTTCGAAGAGAGGGATTCGTTTTTGGTGTGGAAGATGCCGCGGTTGCCCGTGGAATCTCCCGAGATCACCTGCTCAATATGCATGAGACGCGGGGCCACGCAGAATTCCGGCCAGTTCACCAATGGATTGAAACCGCCCGCGCCGGTGTAGACGACCCGTGTCACCAGGTGCGGCATGAGCTGCTCGGGCAGGCTCGCGGGGTGGGCACGGTGCAGGTAGGACTCATGGCAACCCCACGTGCTGCCCGATCCACTGTAGTCCACGTTGCAGCGGAAGCACATGATCTCGGCGGCGTCGCCGAACTCGGCCTGAACCTCCCGCGTCAAGTCTTCCAGAATGCGCTCGCCGGCCTTGATGTAGCGCGCTAGTTCCCAAGGAGTGGTGCATTCGGGCGTGGCCATTTCCGGATGGAGCCCGCAGTCGATATAGAATCGCGCACCATTCTCCAGGAATATTCCGCTCGGCGAGCAGGTATCCTGCAAATGCACGAGACGGCGGCGCGCCGTCCCGACGAACCGGTTCACCAGGTCGTCGCGGCGCATCGCACCTCTGCCGTTGACGCCGGAGACCGCATACTCGCTCTCCGCGCCGAACATGGCGGTATCCACGGCTCACTCCCCGCCCTGCTGCCGGTTGGCTCTGAGAAACGCCTCGCTGTCGCTGTTGGCCAATGCGCGGTCGATGGCTTCGTCGCCCGCCGCGAGGAAACGATCGGCTTGCGCGCGCAGATTGTCCAGGTCGCCTCCCGTGCCGCCGCAGTCCCCCGCCGGGGGAATGTCGCCCTGCCGTTGTTTTTGCCGCATATCTCACTCCTGGTTGGAAGATTGGAAACTCAATTCACCGCGTCCGCCGGTTCCACGTCCGCGCCGTCCGCCGCCGATTCGATGGCATCCAGCAGATCGGAAAAGCGTCCCGCCGCCGGGAAGAACTCTGCGGTTTCGGCCGCGGTCAGACCGAGCGGGTTGTCCATTTCGACGCTGCGGCGCCACGGCCAGTACCCGCCGTCGCGTACGCGGAAGGAGATGGAATCCCAGTCCACGGAGTCCACCCATTCCGGATGCGCGGAGCGCAGCAGCATGGCGCGCGTCCAGGCCCGCGTTTCGGACGGGGGCTCGGAGCAGAAATGCCGGATGCGGTCTTCGCGCACCAGTCGCTCCGCGAATCCGCTGCGTTCATACGCCCAGTACAAGCCGCCTGGATCGAGGCTGGCGTACACCTGATCCAGATGGAGGATCTCCGGCGAATCCCAGTCCAGCGCCGGCCTCTGATTCAGAGTTCTTTGCAGGATCATCAGCTTCATGACCCAATCCAGCTTGGGCGCCAGGCCCGCCCAGTCGCCGGCGCGCAGCCGCTCCAGCGTGTCTTCCCACAGGTCCAGGATCTCCCCCGCCCCAGGGACGAAGCCCTCGAAGCCGCCCACCGCCGCCAACTGCCTGGCCTCCTCCAGGAACCGGAACTGCAGCTCGACGGCCGTCGCCTCGCCGCCCGCCGCCAGGCGCGCCCGGGACTGCAGGGTAGGGTCGTGGCTGTAAACACCGAGGGCCGCCAGCGGGTCGTCCAGAATCAACGACGGATTGACGGCCCCCGCCTCCATCATCGCCAGCATCAGTTGCATGACTCCCACCTTGAGCAGGCACGACAGGTGCGCCAGGGTGTTGTCGAAGAAGATCGCGTGCAGCCGCGCTGGAGCGGCCGAATCGCCCGACCGCCGACATCCGCAGTGATGCTCCTCGCGCGAATTCACGATCGGACGGTTGAACGTGGTCTGGGTGCCCACCAGCGTCTCGAAGAAGTCGGCGCGCTGGGAAAGCTGGAAGGCGACCGGCGGCGCCGCGTTCTCCGACCCCACTTTGCCCTGGCCCGTGTACACGATACTCGATACCTGAAACGAGGCCAGCCAGCCGAGGTAGTGGGGCTTGCGGCGCATGATGTTCTCCCACAACTGGCGGGTCACCAGGAAGTTCAGGTGGCTGCCGTAGGAATGGCCGTGACCGTCGCTGTTGTTCACCAGCACCTGAACGGACCGGCCCTCGGGCAGCTTCGCGTTCGCCGCGTCCATGGCGTCGCGGGCGATGCGCAACATAGCGTGCCAGGCCGCGACGTGGTCCCAGGCACTGAGAACCTCCGGCAGGCACAGTTCCAGATGGTCCAGGTCGATGTAGACGCAGCCGCCGTTGGTGGGCAGGAACTTGCGCCCCCAGTCCTGTGCGCTCCAGCCGCCGTTGGTATGGGTCTCGCGATCGTCGTGGGCCTCGCTCTTGCCGCGCCCGCAGGCGTAGGAAGAAGTGCCGGTCAACGAGGTGTATGAAAAGCCCCGCGCGCGCGGCAGGCCCTCGATCTCCGCCAGCAACGCGCGGGACGCCATGGCGCCGGTGTCCACGCCGGACAGGCCGAGCACGAAGTTGGCTAGCTCGATATCGCCGCCGTTGAGCTTGGGTAGCCGGAAATCAGTCAAGTCGGTCATCGTTTCATCCTTCTCATGCGGCGTTGAAGTAGTGGTACGGCTGGCTGACCTTCCTCGCCACCGGGTCCACCCGCACCACGTCCACATCCTGCGGCAAGTCGTCGAGGTAGTTCCGGCAGTTGTGAGGCGTGAGCACCCGGGAGGCCGTGACGAAGAAATCGCCGACCGCGCCGACCACGTCCGCCAATTGGAGCCCGCCATCGGAGCCCCGGGCCTCGCGCGCGCACGCACGTTCGGTAGCCGCGAGCGCGATCGACGCGATTTCGGCGCCGTTGATCAGGTCGCTGGCGCGCACCGCGCGGCGCTTGCCGTCGCGGAACATGACTTGCGCCAGTTCACCGTCGCCGTTGGCCGAGAAGATCATCGAGACGGCCGTGTCGATCAGATCCATCCGCGTGCGGTCCGCCGCATGGCCGTTCGACGCGTAGGGGATCCCCACGGGGAAGTGCTTTTCGAAAATCTGCCGCGCGGCCTTCCGGTTGGGGCGCGGGATGCGCAGCAGGAGGTCGCCCAGGCGGCCCGGCCGCGTCAACGCCGAATCCAGCGTGTCCAGCCGGTTCGTGGCGGCAACCACCAGGACGTTTCCTCGGTCTTCCAGGCCATTCAACTCGGCCATGAAGGCGTTGAGCACGTTGTCGTCGATCTGATGGACCGACCGTCCGCGCGCGCCGCCGACGGAGTCCACCTCGTCGAAGAACATCACCACCGGGACCTCCGGCTCGCCGTCCCCGGCCTCGCGCGCGACGCGGAACACTTCGCGGTAATTGGCCTGCGACTGGCCGTACCACATCGAGTGCAAACCGGCCGGCTTCACGTTGATGAACCGTGAGCGGCCGAGTTTGGATAAACTCGCCAGCCAGTTCGCGAGCCCGCGCGCTACGAGGGTCTTGCCCGTGCCGGGCGGGCCGTGGAGCAGGATCGCCTTTTTGCGGCGTAGCCGGTACTTGCGCACCGTTTCGGGGTGGTAGAAATGCAGCTCGATGGAGCGCTTGAGCTCCTCGATCTCGCGGTCCAGACCACCGATGGCATCGAAGCTCTCGCCCGGCGTCTCTTCCAGGAAGTACTCATCGCCGCGCGGCCGGTCGATTCTTTCGTAGGCCACGCAAGTATTGCGGTCGAATCGCAGAAGATCTCCGCCCTTCAGTACCGTATCCCGCAGTAGTGCCGCTGCCAGCACCACCATCTCTTCGTCCCGTGACTTGACCACCAGGCGGTGTTCGCCGGCGCGGCGGACGAATGTCGCTGTCTCGCCGCAAGTGAATGCGCCCGGCGGCGTTCTACAAAGAATGAAAGTGCGTTCGTTGGAGAGCAGGAGTTCGTCACCCGGCAGGAACTCGCCCGGGTCGTTCTCACCGAAGCTGATTGCGCGCAACTCGCCGCCCACGCGCACCATTGCACTCTGTTCCAGGCCGGTCGCTGCCCTGGCCACAAACACAGCGGGGAAGTGCGGCGGCGCCGTCAGCGAGTCGATCAGTTGTCTGACCTCTGCCTGCGCCGCTCGCGCCGACTCCAGGCCGGCCCGCATGCGGCCGATCTCCTCCGCCAGCATCCGGTCGACCTGAGCGCTGCCATCGGGTGACGCGCAGCGAAACCGCCGGAGCATCGCCAGGTTCTGTTCGAGATCCTGAGCGTTGCTGGAGGCGAGCAGCAACTGGATGACCTGGCTTGCACCGCCATCGCGCGCGGGTTGATTACGCATGGGAATCCTCCAAAAGATAGAAGCCGCGCGGATGGATCTTACCCTCCCGCCAGCCAAACATACTGAAACTGAGGCCCGTGAAGGCCGTATCGTTTGCCACCAGCGCGATGCTGTAGGCCCGCGGGAAGGCGGCGCGCATCACCGCCACGTCGTCTTCGCTGAAGAAGTCCCTGGCCAACCGGCACGTCTTCTGTTTCTCCGGCGTGCACTCTCTGGCGCGGCACCACTCGCGCACGGGATGGCTGTGCCAGTAGCCGAGGTAGACCTCCGACTGGTTGCGCAGTCGAATCGCGGCGTTTGCCGCGCTCCACGTCTCCGCTGTGAAGGTCAGCTTGGCGACCGTGCCTTGTGTGTGCTCCGCGGGGATTTGCGCGCTGACCTCGGCGAAGATTTCCGGCAGCGAGGGGTCTCGGTGCATGCGACCGATCAGGATGCCGCCGGTTTCGCACCCTTCCGCTCGACGGGTAAGCGCCTCGACCTCGTCCAACGCGTGCTGTGGGACGAAAACCGGCATGTCGTCGGCGTCCACGGCACCCGCCGCCGCGGAACGCATGCGGTACTCCGCGAGGTCCGCGTCCTCCAGTGGCACAGCCGGCTGCTCCTCCACTACCTTCAAGTCCAGCGGCGATCCGGCTTTTTTCCCGGCGCCGTTTGCTGGATATGCCACCGCCTGAAACAGGTAGGTGTCGCCCGGCTCGAGCTTTCCGCGCTTGACGAATTCCGCGGAAGCCTCGGCCGCCACCTCGCTCAAGTAGTTCGACGGGAACTCCGAGGCCACCTTGTCCGCGGCGCTCTCGCATACCACGCGAAAACCGCGGATATACGGCTCCCCTTCTTTTCTGTCCCACAGCGGTTGAATGGACGCGGTCCCATCGCCGCAGAAGGGCGTCTCCCCCCTGCGCGCGTGGTAGAACCGCGTCCACTCCACGGCCGGCTCCCAGTCCGGGGTAACCGACGCAGAGCCCAAGGCCGACCCATCCCTCCGAAACAGCAGCAGTCCATAGCGATACTCGTTGACGAACATAAGGGCCTCCTTGGGAGCCGAACCTACCCCGCGTCGATGTTGGGCTGAAGCATCAGCTTGTCGCCCGTTGCGAGTGCGTCGCCGACTCTTTCGGCCGCGTTCAGGTGCCGGCCTTCCCGTTCCAGCCGCGCCTGGTAAGAGAGCGGCTGCCCGTTCGGATCGTTTGCCGGCAGATTCATTTGGGACAAGAGGCTCTGCACCAGTTCCCCCACCGTTGCGTTGGGAGGCGCCTGGGGCACTCGGAAGACCTTCTGCCCGGAAACGTCGCTCACTGTCAGGCCGATGCCCTCCAGTGTTTCTGCTTTACCCATTTGTTAAGCTCCTTTTCACGTGTGATGGAAGGCCGCGCGCGGAACGGTAGAGACCGGCCAGCGCGGCGTCCTTCAAG
>JAPKZC010001020.1 GCA_026394025.1 Candidatus Solibacter sp. | reverse complement strand
CATGAGATCTTCGGCCACCGCGTGGAAGGGCACCGGCAGAAGGACGAAAGCGAAGGGCAGACGTTCACCAAGAGCGTCGGGAACAAAGTGCTGCCCGAGTTCCTCAGCGTGATCTTCGACCCCACGCGGCGCAAGGCCGGCGGCATCGATCTCAACGGCTGGTACGACTATGACGATGAAGGCGTCAAGGGGCGTCCCATCACGGCGGTGGACAAGGGCGTGCTGAAGGCGTTCCTGATGTCGCGCTCGCCCATCAAGGGCTTTCCACAATCCAACGGGCACGGGCGCCGCCAGCCGGGGCTGGAAGTGGTGTCGCGGCAGAGCAACCTGTTGGTGGAATCCACCAATGCGGTTCCCGAGGCGCGGCTACGCCAGATGCTGCTCGACGAGGTGAAGAAGCAGAACAAGCCGTACGGCCTTTATTTCCGCGATATCATGGGCGGCTTCACTACCACGCAGCGCGCCGGTTTGCAGGCGTTCAAGGTGATTCCGGTGATCGTCTACCGGGTGTACGCCGACGGGCGTCCCGACGAACTGGTGCGGGGGGCGGACATCGTGGGCACGCCGCTCTCGAGTTTCTCGAAGATACTGGCAACGTCGGACAAGCAGGAAGTCTTCAACGGCTACTGCGGCGCGGAATCGGGCAGTGTGCCGGTTTCCACCGTGGCGCCGGCCATTCTGGTGTCGGAGATCAAAAACAAGAAAAAGGCCAAGGCGAACGACCGGCCACCGCTCCTCCCCGAACCCACCAGCATGGAGAACAACAAGGGAGGAGCGAAATGAGGCGGCTCCAGATCGCGGCTTCGGGCCTGGGCGCGCTGAGCGCGCAAGCGCCTCCGGCCGACCCCGTTTTCCAGGCGATGCGCGATGAGATCGAGCGCGCCCGCAAACTGTCGCTGGCCAATTTGGAGGCGCCCTACTTCGTCGAGTACGTGATCGACGAGCAGGAGAGCTTCGCCGTATCGGCGAATCTGGGCGGCTTGCTTTCGCGACGTAGGGAACGGTTTCGCGCGCCCGATGTGCACGTGCGCGTGGGCGACTACAAATTTGACAACGGCAACTACGCGGGCAGTGGCTTCGGCGGCGGGTCGCGTTACGATCTGGAACGGTTCCCGCTGGAAGATTCCTACCCGCTGTTGCGGCGTTACTTCTGGCTGCTGGCAGACTCGGCCTACAAATCATCGGTGGAAGCCATCTCACGCAAGCGGGCGGCCATGCGCAACATGCAGCAAAACGAACTGCTCAACGATTTCGCGCATGCCGATCCGGTGAAATCGGTACGGCCCATCAAGCGCCTGGTATTGGATGAGGAGCAATGGGCCGGGCGCATGCGGACGCTGTCAGCGGTTTTCACGCAGTATCCCGACGTCAAGAACTCGGGCGTGGAACTGGATGTCAGCGAGGGTGGCTTGCACCTGGTGAACTCCGAGGGCACGGAAGTGCGCGAACCGGAGAGCGCGGCGCTGATTCGGGCGCGGGCGGTGGCGCAGGCGGCCGATGGAATGAGCCTGCGCGATGCGGTGACGTTCCACGCTTTCGATGCCGCACATCTGCCCAGTGACGCCGAACTGCGCCGTGGCATCACCGCACTGGCGGAGAACGTGGTGGCGCTGGCGAAAGCACCCAAGGGCGAGGATTACAGCGGCCCGGTGCTGTTTGAGGGCTTGGCGGGTGCGCAGATTTTTGCCGTAGTGCTGGCGCGGAATCTTTCGCTCACGCGGCGCCCGGTGGGCGATGGCGGCCGCGGTGGCGGGACACAGAACAGCGAGTTGGATGGACGCATGGGGGCACGCGTGCTGCCCGACACCTTCGATGTGGTGGATGACCCGACGCAGAAGGAATGGCGCGGCCGTCCCCTGTTCGGCAGCTACACGGTGGATCGCGAAGGCGTGGCCCCGAAGGCGCTAAGGCTGATCGAAAAGGGCGTGCTGAAGAACTACCTGCTGACACGCCAGCCGGTCCGCGGGTACGAAGGCTCCAACGGGCGCGCTCGCCTGCCCGGAAGTTCCGGGGCAAGCGCGGCCAACTTCAGCAACCTGTTCGTGAGCACCAGCGAGCCGGTCACGGTCGCCGAGCTGAAGAAGAGGCTGATCGAGCTGTGCCGTACCCGCAACAAGCCATACGGGATCATCGTGCGCAAGATGGATTTCCCTTCGACGGCCGGGTTGGATGAAGTGCGCCGCCTGATGACGGGCCAGCAGGGCGGCCGTCCGGTGAGCCTGCCGATTCTGGTATATAAGGTCTATCCGGACGGGCGCGAGGAGTTGGTGCGCGGCATGCGTTTCCGCGGATTCAACGTGCGCTCGCTGAAGGACATCCTGGCGGCGGGCGACGATAGCGCGGCCTTCGAGTACATGGACAATGCCGCGCCGTTTGCATTAGTCGGCGGGGCCGGCTTCACGGCGGAGACCTGCGTGGTGGCCCCCTCCATCCTGATCGACGATCTGGAATTGCACCCGGCGGAAGAGGAACTGCCGAAATTGCCGGTGGTTCCCGCGCCGGACATGACGCGGTAAGGGATACGGTGTGCTACGGCTGCTGGGCCGGTATATTTTTCGCGAGATCTTCTCAAGCGCGGTGCTGGGCACGCTGCTGGCCACGTTCATTCTCTACCTGCGGAAGGTAGACCCGGTTTTCGAACTGCTGGTGAAAAGCAGCAACGCGAATGCGGGGCTGGTGCTCCAGTTGTTCGCCCTGGCGATTCCCAGCGTGCTGCCGTTCACCATCCCGTTCGGCGTGCTGGTGGGCATTCTGATCGGGCTGGGCCGACTGGCGGCGGATGGGGAAATCACGGCGATGCGCGCCGCCGGCGTCTCCAGCCGCAAAGTGGTTGCACCGGTGCTGCTGTTCGCCACGTTGGGCATGGGCGTGGCGGCACTGGCGACGCTTCGCCTGACGCCGGATTCAATTCGCAAATACACCGATATCAAGAACCGCCTGGAGGCCACGCAGCTCAGCGCCGATATCACGCCGCGCGTGTTCGTGGAGAATTTCCCCAACACCATTCTGTATGTCGGCGACGTCCGTCCGGGAGGGGTGTGGCGCCACATCTTCGTGGCCGACGTTGCGAATCCGGAGAAGCGGTCGAGCGGGATGCGCGATAAGGCGCAGGGTCCGCTGATCACGGTGGCGGAGGAAGCCATCGCCTTCCCGGATTTCAAGAACAATCGCATCCAACTCTCGCTGCGCAATTACTCCACCCACGAGATGAGCAAGGACCAGATATCGCACGATACCGTGGCCCCCTCCGGCCAGCAGGCGCTGGATGCCTCGCCGCCCTCCTGGACTCCGTTGCGTTCGGTGGGCATGAGCACCCGCCAGTTGATGGCCTACCCAAGCAGCAAACCGGATTGGGTCGAGTGCCAGATCGAACTGCACCAGCGCTTCGCCCTGCCCGTGGCGTGCCTGATGCTGGCGATGGTGGGGATTCCGCTGGGCATCGCCACACGCAAGGGCGGGCGCGCCGCCGGATACGTCAACGCGATCTTCGTGGCGTTTTTCTGCTACTACCTGGCGTTTGTCTCGCTGCTCGGCCTGGCGCGCCAGAAGACGCTCCCCGTGCCGGTGGCGCTATGGCTGCCCAACGCCGTGTTCTTCCTGGCGGGGCTGATTTTTTTGGCGCGCCTGGAAAAGCCCGGCGATAGCGATTTCTTCGGCGACCTGCGCGGGCGGGTGGCGGATTTCTTCAAGGCGTTGAAGGCCCGCGCCGTAGGCGCGGACCGCTCGGGGCTGGCCGGTTGGCGGTTGCCCCTGCTGCCACAATTGGTGGATACCTACATCCTCTCGACCTTCCTCACCTACCTGGTGCTGATGCTTTCCAGTTTTGTATCGTTGGTCCTGATCTTCAACTTCTTCGAACTCATCAGCGATATGCTGCGCAATAACATCTCGCTGTGGAAGATGTTCACTTACCTATTCTTCCTGACGCCACAACTGGTCTATGAGATGCTGCCGCCCAGCATACTGGTCGCCGTGCTGGCGGCCTTCGGCGTGATGAGCAGGCAGAACGAGATCACTGCCTTCAAAGCCTGCGGGGTGAGTTTGTTCCGGCTGGCGGCACCCATCCTTGTGGGCAGCACGCTGCTGAGCGGCGGATTGTTCGCGTTCGATTTTTACTACGTGGCCGGCGCCAACCGCAAACAGGAGGCGCTGCGCGACCAGATCAAGGGCCGCGCCACCCAGACCTATCTGAGGCCCGACCGTAAGTGGATCATGGGCTATAACTCCTCGCGCATCTTCAATTACAAGTACTTCGACAAATCGGGCGAAGAGAGCTCGATGAATGAGGCCAGCGTCTTCGAGCTGGAGCCGAGGACCTTCCGCCTGGTGCGCCAGATATTCGCCCGCCAGGCTCGCTGGAGCGTTCCGCTGAAGACCTGGGTATTCGAGGACGGCTGGACCTGCGAATACAAGGGCGCGTTTCTTGAAAAGTACAATGCGTTTCAGGCTACGACTTTTCCCGAGCTGACCGAGCCGCCGGACTATTTTCTCAAGGAAGCGCTACAGGACAAGCAGATGAACTTCCTGCAGCTCGATCGCTACATCAAGGATCTGACCTTGAGCGGCTTCGAAGGCACGGTCAAACTGCAAGTGCGGCTCTTCCGCAAGTTCTCGGTGCCCCTGTTCGCACTGATCATGGCCATGATCGCGATTCCGTTCGGCTTCCTGGTGGGCAATCGCGGCGCCATGGCGGGCGTGGGCCTGAGCCTTGGGATCGCCATCGGCTATCTCGGCATCGGCCAGTTGTTCGAGAAGTTGGGCGATGCCGCCCAGTTGAGTCCGGTGGTGGCCGCCTGGGGCCCCGATGTAGTCTTCGCTTTGGCCGGCGTCTACCTCCTGCTGCGCATGCGCAGTTAGGAGTAAGTCCCAGCCGCGGTGAAACGTTTCTTGCCCATTGGTCACTATCCAGGCATTGGAGGGACTAATCCCTTCGACTAAGGAGAGAAATCAATGAGTGTAGCTAATCTAAACGTCTGGATTACCGGATTCGGCGACCCCTGTCATATCGAGGACAAGGAGAGCTGGTTTGTCCACATCCTCGATTGCGAAGGGAAAGTGTT
>JAPKZC010000865.1 GCA_026394025.1 Candidatus Solibacter sp. | reverse complement strand
GGGCGACGAACTCAGCGGCGCCAAGATATCCCAGGGCGACAACTACATCTTCCTGGGCTCGCATAGGGGGCAGGCGATCCGCTTCCGCGAAGAGGACGTGCGCGCCATGGGCCGCCAGGCACGCGGCGTACGGGCCATGAGTCTGGCCCATGACGATTACCTGGTGGGCATGGAAGTAGTGGAGAAGGAGGGACTGCTTCTCTCCATCGCCGAGAACGGTTACGGCAAGCGCACGCAGTTGGAAACCTACCGCCTCACCTCGCGCGGCGGCAAGGGCGTCATCAACATGAAGACTACCAACAAGACCGGGCGCGTGGTGGACGTTCTCCTGGTGAAGGAAGATTCGGACCTCATGATTGTCAGCCAGAACGGCAAGATGATCCGCATCGAGAGTTCCACCATTCGCCAGGCCGGGCGCTCCACGCAGGGCGTCCGTCTGGTGAATCTGGAAGAGGGCGACAAGGTGGCCGCCGCCAGCGTCCTTGCCGAAGCCGAGGAAGCTCCCGCAGACGAGACGGAGACGCTTCCGCTTCAGTAAACTATGCTTCAGTAGACTATCAGGGGTGGGCCATGCCGACATTAGTAGACCTGACACTTCGCAGCGACATTGAAGAGAAGCAGCGCAACTTGCTGGCGAATCTCTCCGCCATGGGCCGCGTGATCGTGGCCTTTTCCGGCGGCACCGACTCCGCCTACCTGGCATGGGCGGCGAACCGCGCCCTGGGCGCGAACGCCGTGGCCATCACCGCGGACTCCGCCTCGCTGCCGGAATCGCACAAGCGCGATGCCGAGGCCTTCGTGGAGACTTTTGGCATCGTCCACGAGTACGTGGCAACCCACGAGTTCGAAAACCCCGACTACGCGCGCAACGGTCCGGACCGCTGCTTCCACTGCAAGGACGAACTGTTCACCCGCCTGGAAGCGGTGGGCCGGGAGCGCGGCTACCAGCACATCATCTATGGAGTCAACGTGGACGACCTGGGCGACTACCGTCCTGGCCAGGGTGCCGCGAAGCAGCATCAGGTGGCAGCGCCCTTGGCCGATGCCGGCATGACCAAGGCCGAGATCCGCGAACTCTCCCGACTGGCCGGCCTGCCCACCTGGGACCGTCCCGCCTCAGCGTGCCTGAGTTCCCGCATTCCCTACGGAACGCCGGTCACCATTGAGAACGTCAAGACCGTGGAGACGGGCGAAGAGGAGATCAAGGCTCTCGGCTTCCGCCAATTCCGCGTGCGTTTTCACGGCGAAGTGGTCCGCATCGAAATCGCCCACGAAGAGATGGAGCGCGCGTTGACCATGGAAATGGCCCGGCAGTTTACCGCACTCTTCAAGGGTCTGGGGTTTAAGTACGTCTCGCTCGATCTGGAAGGCTACCGGCAAGGGTCGCTAAACGAAGTATTGAATCTGAAGTAAGCCGAATGCCGGACCTTGATCGCGAGACGGCGGTGCAAGTACCCGGAACGTCGGCGGGCCGCTTCCGCTGGACCATCTGCGCTCTGCTGTTCTTCGCCACGACCGTGAATTATGCGGACCGGCAAATCCTGGGCATCCTGGCGCCCACCCTGCAAAGTGAGATCGGCTGGTCGGAGTCGCAGTACGGGTTGATCGTCACCGCCTTCCAGGGGGCATACGCCATCGGCCTGCTCGGCATGGGCCACTTCATCGATCGAGTGGGGACGCGTTGGGGCTACTCCCTGGCGTTGGGATGGTGGAGCATTGCCGCCATGATGCACGGCCTCGCGGCATCTGCGTCGGGCTTCGGCTTCGCACGCTTCCTGTTGGGACTTGGCGAGGCCGGCAACTTCCCCGCTGCCATCAAGACCGTGGCGGAGTGGTTCCCGAAGCGCGAACGGGCTTTGGCTACCGGTATTTTCAATTCCGGATCCAACGTGGGTGCCACCCTGGCGCCGCTGCTGGTGCCGTGGCTGACGCTGCAATTCGGCTGGCGGTGGGCATTCGCGGGTCTCGGCGGTGCGGGGTTGGTCTGGATTGTGGCATGGTTGCGCATGTATCGGGAACCGGCGCACCATCCGAGGTTGAGCCGCGCCGAATTCGACTACATCCGCAGCGAACCTGCCGAATCCGCCGAACCCATCCCCTGGCGGGTGTTGATTGCCAACCGTCCCGTCTGGGCGCTCCTTCTCGCCCGCTTCCTCACCGATCCTGTGTGGTGGTTTTATCTCTACTGGGGGCCGAAGTTCCTAAATTCCCAGTTTGGGTTGAAGCTCGACCAGATCGGCCTGCCTTTGGCAACCATGTACCTGGTATCGAGTGTCGGGGGCATCTTCGGCGGCTGGTTCTACTCGTACCTGACCGAGCACGGCCGCGGCAACAACGCCGCCCGCAAGTTGGCCATGCTGGCGTGCGCCTTGATGGTCTTGCCGATTGTGCTGGCCCCTCGAGTTTCGAGCCCCTGGCTGGCCACCGGACTGATCTCTCTGGCCATGGCGGGCCACTGTGGCTGGGCGGCGAACATCTTCACCATCGTTTCCGATATCTTCCCGAAGCGGGCGGTCAGTTCGGTGGTCGGGATCTGCGGGTTCGGAGGGGCAATCGGCGGCATGCTCGTTTCGAGCGCGGTAGGTTTCGTGCTGCAGGTATCCGGCAGTTACCTAACCATCTTCGCACTTGCCAGTTTCTCTTACCTCGTGGGCTTGAGCATCATCCATCTGATGGCTCCCCGCCTGGAGACGGTCAAGATGGAGATCGGTAACACGTAACGAAAACTACCGGCGGAGAGCGCGTACTTCGCAACTTGGGTCACAGGCGGTCAGATCGATGACCCCGACGAACCGGCCAACGTCCGAGGCAAGGCGTATTCGAAATAGCAGCCGCAATTGCTTTGAGCTAGCATGCCTCAAACGGATGGCGCAGGCCGGAATGAGCAGTCTGCGCCTGCGCAGCATGCACTAGAGTCCTTGTCCAAAGAATTGTAATTCGAATGCGTCAAGTTTAGGCAGTTAAGCGCTGCTCCTCGCAACATGCGTCGATTTCCGATTTCAGCCGGTCGAATGCGGTCCGCAGCGCAGATTTGATTGGCGGTCCCT
>JAPKZC010000621.1 GCA_026394025.1 Candidatus Solibacter sp. | reverse complement strand
CCATCGCCCTGCTGATCGCCGCCATGATGGATGACAGCGCCACCGTCGCCCAGCGCAACGATGCCTGTTACGCCCTGCGCGGCCAGCGCTCCGTCGAAGTGGTGTCCGCGCTCCGGGGCGGGCTCGCCGATAAGGCCGTCCGCGCCTGCGCCGCACGCGATCTGCGGGAAGCCGGCGCGGTCGATGCCCTCGTGGCGGGACTTGCCGGGGGCGACGCCGATGCCCAAATGGCGGCCGCCCACGAACTCGGCGAACTGCGCGACCCGCGCGCCCTCGAACCCCTTGGCCGCGCCGCCTTGAGCGACAACGTCCTGGTGGCATCGAGCGCCATCGCCGCTCTCGGCGCATACGAACCTGAGGCGGCGCTTCCCCACCTGCTGCGCGCCGCCGGCCAATCGGGCGTGTCCGGGATCGCCGCCCTGGAGCAGGCCGCGCGCCGGCACCATCCCGCGGTTCTCGCCCTGGCGCGCCGCCTTCTGGAGAAGGGCGATGTGGCCGCGCAAGTGATCGCCCTCGCCATCATCGCCGACCTCGGCGGTGTTGGCGATCTCCCCAAACTCCGCGAGTTGGCCGCTCACTCCGACCCGGTCTACTCCCGCGGCCGCGGTTTCGGCTTCATGCCCCCCATCGACGTCGCCCGCGCCGCCCAGACAGCCATCGACAAGATCGCCAGGTAGGTGGCCTGAGCCAATGATGACGTGCCACTGCCCATCGGGATACGGCCTGCTCACGCGCGCGGCTGCGAGCGGAGCCCCGATGACCCCTGGCGATCTCCGTTCTCTCCGCGGTCCGCTGGTGTTGTCTGCGCTGCCTGCGTCTCCGCGGTGAGGCCGTCTTCTTCCACGGTTCCGGCTGCGGCGGGTTAGGGCAGGGTAGGGAGCGATCTACCCGGGCCGCACCTCGCCGTGGGGAGCCTCCACAATGACGCGGATCCAGCCGGCGTCATGCAACGTCGGAGCGAAGGTTCTCAGCTTCTCCACCAGTCCGCGGGTCACCTCCTGGCCCCGGGCCACGAACAGGATCCCTTTTCGGTTTCGCACGTCCTGCGCCAGGATCATTCCAGGTCGCAGTTCCGACACCGGCAATTTCCGAATATCGGAGTTTTCCTGCACGTTGCGGACGGTCGCGAGTAACTCCAGGATGACGGGGTCGTACCACCCCGCCCGCCCGCGCAACGTGTCGCAAGCCAGCGTAAGCTCAATGCCTTCGCTCTCCAATTTGTCGAGGTCGAAAACCAGTTTCAACGCGCGGCTCCCCCAGGGGATCGACTCGCCCAGCGCCACGCCGGCGGGCGCTCCGGAGCCGTCATAGTGCTTGTCCTGGTAGCGCAGAATCTCCCTAATTCCTTCCATTCGCGGAATGCTCGCCAGGACGTGTTCAGCCACCTCCGGTACGCGCCGCACCATCCGTTCTTCTTCCTCGCTCAAGCCGCCGCCCGCATGCATTTTCTCCAGCACCGCCGACGGCAGGATCACGCAGCCGATTTGCGACAGCATCGCCGCCACTTCGACCTGCCAGGCATCCGCGATACCCGCAGCGGCAGCCACCATGCGCACCGCGCGGCGCAGCCTGGTGGCGCGTCCAAAGGCGAGGGGGCTGGCCAGTCCAAGCACATCGGTAAGCGCCTTGATGGCCCCATGCAGGGTCTGTTCCAGCAGGACGCGCTGTGCCGTGATGAGCTCGTGCTGTTCCACGCAGTTCTTCAGCGTCAGCGCCATCATGACGCGCGAACAAGGCTTCGTGATGAAGCGAAAGATGGCTCCCTCATTGATGGCGGCGATGGCCCGGTCCAAATCGGGCGCCCCGGTAAACAGCACT
>JAPKZC010000130.1 GCA_026394025.1 Candidatus Solibacter sp. | reverse complement strand
TGCTGAGCGGACCCACATTGCCGGTAAGTTGCGCGTAGTTCGGTAGCGGGTTACCTCCCCCAACCGCGATATCTCCGCCGTTGAAACTGCCGTCAGAGCCGGTGCTGGTGAAGTAGGACGGGCCTTTGGTGCTACTCGATCCATCCGTAAAATGCACGTTAAGGCTCAATCCGCTGAAAGTCAGAGAGGTCACCACGGGAAACGTGGGATCCCCGGGGGTGCTTGAGTTGACGCCCGTCTGGTTGCTGATGTTGAAGCTGCCGAAACTGCCTGGGGCGACCGAATCCCAGGTCAGGAGGCCGACAACAAATTGGTCCGCCCACGCGGTCATCGAAAACATGGTGATCGCGAGGAGGTAAATACAAACTCGTCGATGTGGTCTATTCATGGTAGAGATGCTCCCTCACCCAGAAAACTGAGTGTTGCCCGTCTGTTGCACGTCAGTATCCATATGTCCAATCAAGGCTTAAATGGTCTATTTTCTCTCGAATAGCAATTCGGGAGCTTTTTGTAGGGTGCGAATGTGACGGACTATGGGAAAGTGTTTGGGAACTCCTGAGGTCCCCTCGGGTTCCCGCTCCGACCGCTGGCCCTGCTCGCTTCCGCGTGTTACACTCACTAGCCGAAGGGGGCCCTATCGTGATGGCGCCTCAAAGCATTTCCGTCTATCTGAACAACGCGCTGAAGCCGACGCCGGAGTTGGTGGAACTTGATGGCGAGGCCACGCTCCCGGATGTAATCCGGGACATGCCGGAAGATGTCACCGGCCACTTTGTCGCCCTGGACCCCACGGTCGCCCATGACATTGAGGCGGCCTGGAAGCGCGTGATGATTCTCAACGCGACCCAGGTCCTCTATACGTTCACCTACGATGCCGGGACGGGGAAGTTCTCGGCCCACAAGCGCTAGGGCAGGAACAAGATCACACAAGTCCCCCCTCGGATTCCGAGGAGACGGCCAATGGCCGCAGTCCGGATTAGTGTGTCCCAGAGTCCAGAGGGGGGCTGAACATGTGTTAGCTTTCTCCTGATGGACATTCACACGGTCTTGGTATTGTCGGCGTACCTGGCCGACCCCGATTTGAAGTTATTGGCGCAATTGCCTCCTGAAACCAACATCGCCGTGGGCAATTCGGTGGAGGCGTTCGAGCGGCTCGCCGGCGACGCCACGGTGATTCTTAGCTGGTCGGTGGCCGGCCAGTTGCTGAGCGACGTGTTCGCCATGTGTCCCAAGGTGCGCTGGGTGCATTCGCGCTCGGCCGGCCTGGACGGTGTGCTGTTCCCGGAACTGGTGGAAAGCCCGGCGCCCTTGACCAACGGGCGTGGCGTCTTCAGCCAGCCGCTGGGGGAGTTTGCGCTGGGCGCAATTCTGTACTTCGCCAAGGATTTCCGGCGCATGAACCGCAACCAGGAGGCCGGCCGCTGGGAGCCCTTCGACATCGTCGAAATCGCCGGCCAGACGGTGGGCATACTGGGCTACGGCGATATCGGCCGCGCGGTGGCGGCGCGTGTGCGCGCCATGGGCATGCGGGTTCTGGCGGTCAAACGCCACGCTCCGTCATTGTCCAACGTGGACCCGCTGGTAGACCAGATCTTTCCGCCGTCCGGCCTGGCGGAAATGCTCGCTCAGTCGGATTACATCGTGGTCGCGGCGCCGCTGACAGCGGAGACTCGCGGCATGATCGGCGAGGCTGAATTTCAGGCGATGAAGCCCACCGCGGTGGTGATCAACCTGGGCCGCGGCCCGGTGATTGACGAAGCCGCGTTGGTGCGTGCTCTCACCGGAAGGCGCATCAAAGGCGCTGCGCCGGACGTCTTCGATACCGACCCGCTACCCGCCGGTCACGCCTTTTACGGCCTGGAAAACATCCTGCTCTCCCCGCACTGCGCCGACCACACCCCCGATTGGACCGAGCGGGCCATGCGTTTCTTTCTGGCCCAGTTCGAGCGCTTCTCGGAGGGCAAGCCGCTGGAAAACGTGGTCAACAAGCAGCAGGGGTATTGAGCTCGAACTCCTCCCCGACGGTCGGGGCTCCAATCGGAGCCGCGACCGTCAGGGAGCGGTTGAAGTCAAAACGTCAGCGCCTCCACCAGTTGGTCCAACGCGGCCTGTAGCACCGACCGCTTCTTCTGCAACTCGGCCTGCTTGTCGCGCAGGACGGCCAACTGCTGCTCCTGCGCGTCGAGTTGGCGCGCGTAGGTCTGGACCTGCTGCTGTTGACCGGCGACGTTATTCAGACTTTGAATGTTGCGGCGGATGCGGTCCTCATCGGCGTTCAAGCCGCGCGTCTGGGCATCGGCATCTTGCAGCGCGCTGTCGTTCTCGGCGATCAGGCGCTTCTGGTCCACAATTCGCTGCAACTGCTGGCGGCCGGCGGCGGTGAGCGAGCGATTTTGCAGGTAGCTCACCAGGATATCGGGGCTGAGGTTGGTCACCGCGATGGATTGATCGTAGACGCGCTCTTCGTTGACCACGAACTCCTGGGTCGCGCCGGCGGCCAGCGCCAATTCGAAACGGTAGTTGGTGGCGGTCTTTTCCGCCGCCTTCTGGTTGAGCAGCGTGTAGCCGGGGCGCAGCGGGTGCTCGACGATCAGGGTCTTGGCCTTCTGATCCACGTTGCGCACGGTGTAGGTGCGGGTCTCCTCGGCGGCGTATTTGGTGTTCACAATGCCGCGGCTGGCGTGGATCTCGCGGACCATGGCGGCCTTGCTGCCAAAAGCTTCGGTGATGCGCGTGCCCAGGTCGAGGGCGTAACTGATCAGGCGCTTGTCGCTGGCCTTGAGGGTTTCCATCAGGGCTTCACCGGCATAGGCGCCCGCGTCGTAGACGGTGATCGGGCCGCCGTCCAGCGTCTTGCCGCTGGAGTTGGTCAGTTCCGCGGCATTGGTGGGGTGCTGCGAGCTATGGTCGGAATAGATCAGCAGCTTGCGCCCTTCGATGGTCTGTTGCAGGAAGGGCAGCATGGCCGATTCGTTCTTGCGGATGGTGACGGGTTGGGAGATGCGGTACTCGAAGAGATCGCCGAGCTCGCGGCCCACGGCAGCGGCCTCGATGGAGCTGGGAGCGACGCTGATGGACTCCATGACGGCATCGGCGGAGAGCGCGCCCAGCGTCCCCTTCATCATCGGCGCGGGTGCGGCCATCAGTCTTTCGGCGCGCCCCGCCGCCATGTCCCGCCGGTTCATCGCTCCGCCTTCAGCCTTCTTATCCTTTTCCTCGAATGCACCCGAGTGGACTATCACCTGCGCCGCAGTGTCGTCGGCCAGTTCGGCGGACGGACGGTTCACGTACTTGGGCGCATAGAGCTGGCTGATGAAGGAAATCGGCCGTCCGGAGACCAGCGAAAGCTGGACCTTGGTCCAATCTTCGCCGGTGGTGTTGTCCACGATCGCCCAGCCTTCCAGCGTCGGCGCCTTGTCCACGAAGATCAGGCGGTAGCTGGATTTCCATACCGGAGCGGGGATCATGTAACTGGCGGTCAAGTCGCGCTCGCTGGCGTCGCTGGAATCGATGTAGACGCTGCGCTTCTCCTTGGATCGCGAGGCCGATAGCGCCGCCAGGTAATCCTTGAACTGCTGCTGTAGTTTCGCGTCGGGGAAGCGCAGGCCGGTGGCGGCGGCCAGGTCCACGGTGCGGAAATCGCCGGTGTCGAGCAGCAGATTGAGCTGATCGCGTTCGGCCTGCTTATCGCTTCCGGCGATGGTGCGGGCGCTGACGATGATGCCGGCGACGGCTTCGGTGCCGAGCTTCAACTCAATGCGCGCGCCCTTGAGCTGATCCAGCATGCCGGGCATCCCGCCGCCGCCGATCTGGAACGGGAACTCGGCCAGCTTACGTCCCAGCGGGTCCATGGAATCGTAGCGCAGCCCGCTGATCTTGCCGCTGCCGCCGATGGTGAGCGACTTCAAGACGTCGTTCATCTCCAGCGCGTTGAAATCCAAACGCGCCGATTCGCCCGCGCCGAGCCTGCCGGAGCGCTCGAAGAAGCCGACGCCGTGCTTGTAAAGCACCACCTGCTTAACGGGAAGATCGGCGGGCAGCGCAGTGGCGGCGCTCAGGATCAGGCTGATTGGAATGCGAAGTTTCATAGTCTCTCCACCGGGGGAATGCCGTGGGGCGCCGCTTCCTTTCAGGCGCTCTTCACTCTCCCACCGCTTCATCATGACGCGTTTCGGGCGCTGGCGTCGTTTGACCCGGACGCCGGCGGTGGGCGATCATACATCCTTGGACCAATGACCAGCGCCGCCAGCCGAATCCTGATTGCCGATGATGAGCCGTCCCTGCTGAAGATGCTGGGCGTCTATCTGGAGCGGCTGGGATATTCCGTGGTCACCGCCGGCAGTACGGAGGAAGCGTGGGCGGAAGTGGAGGCCGCGCCAGACGCGTTCGCCCTGGCGGTGCTGGATGCCAGCATGAGCGGCATTTGCATGGAAGATCTGGCTACGCGTATGCTGGCGGCCGGCCCGCGCCTGTGCGTGATCGCGGCCAGCGGGTATCCTGTGGACATAGCCCTGTTGCAGGCTACCGCTCCGGACAGGGTGATGTTCCTGCACAAACCGTTCTCGCCGGAGATGCTGGGCAACGCGGTCCGGAGGATGATTGCCACGCAAGAAGCAGACGTTTGATGCCGGCAAGGAAGTGAGAGCCATCGCGCGCGAGCGGGTGGGTCCGGTGCCGGCGGGGAAGCCGATCGAGCCCAAATCAGCGCGCAAGAGGCCCAAGCACAAAAAGCCCGTCGAGGACGAAGCGCAGTGAGCCGGACGGCCAGCGTGGCGCCGGGCGTAAGCCGGCGGGAATTTCTCGCATTGGGCTGGTTCCCTTGGCTGAGTCCGCGGCATATCAGCCTGGCCGGGGCGCGATTCCGCGTCCTGCGCAACGGACGCTCGAAACGCCGCTATCTGCGCATTCACGGCAATGAAGAGACGGCGCGCCAGGTGTTGGAGCGGCACATGGAGACGCATGACGGCATCGCGTATGTGATCGAAAGCCAAATCCGCCTGGTGACTGTGGAATCGCTCAAGCTGGATCCCAACCGCATGTTCTCGCGGGTGGGAGCGGAGGCCAGTTTGCAGACGCTGAACCCGGGTGCTGCGCCGGAGCAGGTGCGGCGCGCGCTCGATGTGCTGGATCGCGGCCGGGAGAAACTGGTGCGGGCGCTGACCCCGCCCAAGGGCGGCCTGACCGTCGCGCTGCACAACAACGGCCCAGGCTATTCGGTGGCCG
>JAPKZC010000838.1:862-12272 GCA_026394025.1 Candidatus Solibacter sp. | reverse complement strand
CATCCGACCTCCGAGCTTCGCTCGGATGCACAAGGCGGAGCCTCATGCCACATTACAGACTGAGCAGCTTTCGTGTGTATTCGATGCTGGCTTCCAGGTCTTCGCGTTCACGCTGGCGGGCGGCCTCCGGGGTGGCGGCGCGGGGTTCGGCGGCGTGCGGCTTGCCGCGTTCGGCGATTTCCAGGAAGCGGGCGAATGCCCACGCCGGAATGTCGCGGTACGCCTCCCAGAACTTGGGATCGCGGAACGGGTAGACCCGCGGACCCATGACGATGGATTCGAGCGAAAGCGCGCGTCCGGGGCAGAGTTCCGCATACTTGCGGCAGTAGTCGTCGATGCCGACGTTGCCTTGCCCCATGCGCACCCACGACACGGCCGCGCCCTCCGGCACACGCCAGACGGCGCTGTCGCGCACGTGGCTGGTGAGCACGTAGGGGTGCAGCGTTTCCAGGGTGACGTGCGGGTCTTCCAGGGTCCATAGCGGGTTGCCGGAATCCAGGCAGGCGCCGACGAAATCCTTGCCGGCCTCTTCGATCAACTGTTTCAACTCGTGCGCCTGCATATCGCCGGCGTGGTTCTCGATGGCGATCTTGAGGTTGTGGTCCTGCACCTTGGCACGGACATTGCGGAGAACCTTGACGGTGCTAATCGAGCATGCGGCCAATCTGCTCTTCCGCCGTGCCCGCCTTGGCATCAAACATTTTGGAAGTCGGGCAGATCGACTTCATGCCGATCTCGATTTCGATGCCGCGCTCTTCGGCGGCGCGCCGGACGGCGCGCAAATTATCGGGTTCCAGGTTGCCGATGAAGCGGATTTCGGAGAAGTGGACTACCTTGGCCCCTTGCTTGGCGCTGTAGTCGAGGAGTTGGAACGGGGTCCAGTTCTGGGCGCGCAGGCTGAACAGGTCGATGCCGAGTTTGACGGCGGGAGCGGGGGCGGCCATGGCGAGCGGGGCGGCAGCCGCCATGCCGAGCAGGTTGCGTCGAGTGAAGTTCATTTTGCCAGAAGTATACAACAGGCTGGGGGCCCCTGCACGGCCACTCGGATTAAACTGTGTGTAGCCATGCGACTCCTCATTGTTTCTTTCCTCCTTTCGAGCGCCCTCCTGCTGGCGCAGCGCGACATTCCACCCGGATCTTTGAACCAAGCTGAGCGGCTGGAGTGGTTTCGCGACCAGGGATTCGGGATGTTCATTCACTGGTCGGTTGACAGCCAAACCGGCGTGGTGATTTCGCATTCGTTGGCCGGCGCCGATGCAGCCTACACGAAGCGGTTCTTTGAAGAGCTGCCGAAGACCTTCAATCCGCGCAAATTCGAGCCCAGGGATTGGGCGGCGCTGGCGAAGCTGGCCGGCATCCAGTACGTTGTCCTGACTACCAAACACCATTCCGGATTCGCCATGTGGGACACGAAGACCACGGATTTCGGCATCATGCACACGCCCTACAAGCACGACCTGACACGCGAGATCCTCGACGCGTTCCGCGCCCAGGGCATCGCGCCGGGCATCTATTTTTCGCCGGACGATTTCTGGTGGCTATGGAAGAACAAGATCGACATACAGCGAGGCATTCCGGGCGTGCAACCGCGCAACAACCCGGGCTTGATGAAGCTCGATCTGGCCCAGGTGCAGGAGTTGATGGGGAACTACGGGCCGATCGACATCGTGTTTTTCGACGGCGAGCCGGAGGGCCTGCGCGATCTGGCGTGGAAGTTGCAGCCGAAGACGATTGTGACCCGGGGAGCGATTCAGACGCCGGAACTCTACGTCCCCGGCATCCCGCTGGAAGGGGCCTGGGAGGCCAACTTCACGATGGGCACGGCGTGGCAGTATCAGCCGCAAAACGAACTCTACAAGACCGGCGGCCAGGTGATCGACATTCTGGTGGAGACACGCGCCAAGGGCGGCAATCTGCTGTTGAACATTGGCCCGAAGCCCGACGGCGAACTGCCCATCGAACAGGAAGAGCGCCTGCGCGAAGTGGCGCTGTGGATGCAGGTCAACCAGGAGTGCATCTACAACGTGCGCCCCTGGGCGATCACCAACGAACAGAACATCTGGTACACGAAGGCGAAGAACGAGGACACGGTCTACGCCATCGTGAAGCAACAGCCGCGCTGGGTACGCGGCCAATGGCGCGACTTCGTTTTGAAGAGCGTGCAGGCCACGCCGCAGAGTGTGGTGAGCGTGTTGGGGCAGAACGATCGCGTATTGGAATACAGGCCCGAAGTGAATCCGAAACCCACGCTGAAGCAGGAAGCGGACGGGCTGCACATTCGCGCCATGTTCACTCACCGGCTGCAAGACAACAGCAGGTGGCCGAACCCGATCGTGCTGAAGATCACGAATGTGAAGCCCGCGTTCACACCGCCGAAACTGGAGACGAAGAGCGGCAGATTCGACGCTGCGACAAAGGCCGCGCTGCTCACCGGAACCCTCCAGGATCTGGGGAAGGCGCCCTCCCTGGAAGTGGGGTTTGAGTACCGCAGCATCGTGGGTCTGGACGCCAGCGACCGCTCTATTCCGTGGCAACAAGGGCCCTTCACGACGCTGAGCGCTCCGGGTGACTTTACTTTGAAATTACCGGACCTGAATCCGCAGGGAGTTTACGAATACCGCGCCTACGTGAAGCATCCGCTGTTGACCATTTACGGGGCGGACAAGCGCCTGCCCATGAGATAGTTCACTGGAAGAACAGGCGCTGCGCGTTGCCGCCGCGGATGAGCGCGCGGTCGGCTTCCGAAGCGAAGGCCAGTAGCTCCTCGAAACGCGCCGCCTGTTTCCGGTAGTCCGGCAGCGTGTTGCCGAGCGTGCCCCAGATGATGCGCCGCGGTCCAAAGGTGTCGTAGAGCCGCCTGGTCAGACGGCTGAGGTCGCCTTTGTATTCCGCCCAACTGGAGTACTTCAGGATGACGCGCGGCAGTTCCGCCAGCTTGAGCACCTCCTCGTATTCTTTTTCGGTACCCTGTCCGGGGCGGCCCATGTGATCGAGGATCACGGTGGTTTCGGGGAATTTCGCCGCCAGCGCGCGGATATTGGGCGCCTGTCCGGGGATGAAGTGCATCTGCACGGCCATCCCCATGGAGGCCACGGCCTGCCAGCAGGCGAGCATACGCGGATCCTTCATATCGCGGTTGCGAATGGGTCCGGCGGCCTCGGGCGTCATCGACATTTCGTGAATGCGGAGGGCGACGATGCGCCGCGGCCAGCGTTCCGACAAGGCGCGCATGCGGCGCGGCGTATCCTCGCGCAGCGGATCGAAGAGGCAGGTGGCTTTGAAATACCCCGGCTTCGGCTCATGGGCGAAGCAGTAGTCCAAGAGGCGGTGGTCGTCCTGGTAGGGCTCGGGATGAACGATGATCGAGTGGGCCAGGCCGGCGGCCTCGACCAGCTTCAGATGGTCTTCCAGCGTATAGGCGGGCGGCTTATAGGTGCCGTCCGGCGCATAGGGGACGCGCGCCGGGTCGAAGAGGTGAACGTGGGTTTCGATCGGCGCCGTCGGCGCCGCGGCCAGCAGGGCGCCGGCCGACGCGGTGAAGCCAAGCAGCGCCTCGCGGCGGGTGAAGTTGTGTCCCATGGGTGTTGTTATAGCAGATGACGGGACAAGGCGTGCGCGGCGGCGGACAATCGCTCAGGGACCGCCCCACATGGCTAACCGGATGCGGGCGACCTGACTCAAGCAGAAATGCGCTTCAGGCGCTTCAGGTACGCGCCTTGTGTTACGTTTCGGGGGTAAGGTGGTGTCATGAAACTCGTAAGTCTTTTCCTGGTTCTGGCCTGCACGATGTTCGGTGCGGCTGCCGTGCGTCCGCAGCAGTTGCGATGCGAATATCGCGTCAACCCGCAGGGGATCGACGCGGCCGAACCGCGGTTGAGCTGGGTGCTGACGGCGGTGAGCGCCAAGGCTCGCGGTTTGCGGCAATCGGCGTACCGCGTAGTGGTGGCGACGTCGGAAGCGGCGCTGCGGGCCAATACGGGGGATCTCTGGGACAGCGGGAAGACGGAGTCGGCGGACTCGGCGCACGTGGTGTACGGCGGCAAGGCATTGAACTCTGGAGTGGCCGCCTGGTGGAAGGTGCAAGTTTGGGACCAGGACGGGCAGGTGAGCGAGTGGAGCGCCCCAGCGCAATGGTCCGTGGGACTGCTGCGTGCGCCGGATTGGAAGGGTAAGTGGATTGGGCGCGACGAAGCGGGGGTCTACAAGGACGCGGGCAGCGTCTATCAGGCGCAAATGGATCGGGGATGCGCCCGACGCGCAAACCAAGGCGGCGGCGGGCGACCGTTATTTCCGCGCCCTGTTCACGGTGCCGGTAGGGCGAAAGGTGAAACGCGCCACCGCGGTAGTGGGGGCCAATCCCAGGTGCGATGTGTACTTCAACGGGGAGAAAGTGGCGGGCGCGTCGGAGGCGGCGATGCCGCAGGACGCGGACATCGCGGCGCTGGTGCGGCCCGGCGAAAACCTGATCGCCGTGCAGGTGAACCACCCGCGCGCGGACACACCGGCGGGGTTGATCGGCGGGGTGAAAATCGAATTCGAGAGCGGGGAGCCGCTGCTGATTCAATCGGACAATTCGTGGCGAGCCATCGCCAAGGTGGAGGCCGGATGGGAGAAGCCGGGGTATCTCGACACCGTGTGGCAAGCGGCGCAAGAGCTTGGCGAGTACGGCATGGCGCCGTGGAAGGAAGCGGGCTACCTCGAGGAACATCGCCTGCCGGGGCGCATGCTGCGCAAGGAATTCGCGGTGGAGAAGAAGGTGCGGAGCGCCAGCGTGTATTTTGCCGGATTGGGCACCAGCGAACTCCATCTGAATGGGGCGAAGGTGGGCGACGCTGTGCTCTCTCCCGGCCTCACGGACTACGACAAGCGGGTGCTCTACGTTACCTACGACGTCACCAGGCAATTGGTGCAGGGGAAGAACGCCATCGGCATGATGCTGGGCAACGGCCGCTACTACGCGCCGCGCGCGAAGATTCCCACCAACACGCGCGATTTCGGCTATCCCAAGGCGAAGCTGCAACTCAATGTGGAGTACGAGGACGGTAGCCGCCTCGCCGTGGCCAGTGACGAAAGCTGGAAGCTGACGGTCAACGGCCCCATCCGCGCCAACAACGAGTACGATGGCGAGGAGTACGACGCGCGCATGGAGTTGACCGGCTGGAACCGGACCGGGTTCGACGATTGTGGGAAGCAGCGCGCGCAACGGAGGCTCCGGCGGGAATGCTGGTGGCTCAGATGGCGGAACCGCTGCGCGTCACCGAAACGCGGAAGCCGGTCAGCGTGAAGAAACTCAAGCCCGGCGTGTATGTCTACGATATGGGGCAGAATATGGTGGGCTGGTGCCGGCTGCGCGTCAATGGTCCCAAGGGCACGCAGGTGACGCTGCGCCATGCCGAGACGCTGCAACCCGACGGGTCGCTGTACGTCGCCAACCTGCGCAGTGCCAAGGCGGCCAGCATCTACACGCTGAAAGGCGGGGGCACGGAAATCTGGGAGCCGCGTTTCACCTACTACGGTTTCCGTTACGTGGAGGTCACTGGTTTTCCGGGCGAGCCCACGGCGGCGGCGCTGGAAGGGCGGGTAGTGCACGACGATATGGAGCGCTCCGGCGAGTTCAGCAGTTCGAGCGACCTGCTGAATAAGATCCACCGCAACATGTTTTGGGGCATTCGCGGCAACTATCGCAGCATTCCGACCGATTGCCCGCAGCGCGACGAACGCCAGGGCTGGCTGGGCGACCGGGGGCAAGTAAGCCGCAGCGAGAGTTACATGTTCGATGTAGCGGCGTTCTACTCCAAGTGGATGACGGATCTGGAAGATTCGCAGCGGCCCAGCGGCAGCATTCCGGACGTGGCGCCTAACTACTGGCCGATGTATAACGACGATCTTACCTGGCCGGGCACGATCATTTTCGTTCACGGTACGCTCTACGACCAGTACGGCGACAAGCGCGTGCTGGGGCGCGGCTACGGCGCCATGAAGAAGTGGATCGATTACGCGAAGACGTTCGTCAAGGACGGGCTGATTTCCAAGGATCAGTACGGCGATTGGTGCGTACCGCCGGAAGACCCGAAGCTGATCCACTCGAAGGATCCGGCGCGTGTTACGGATAAGACGCTGATTGCGACGAGTTACTACTATGAGTTNNGCGGCAGATGTCGCGGTACGCGCGGATTCTGGATAAGTCCGCCGACGCCGCCGAATTCGATCGCCTGTCCGCGGCGGTGAAGGACGTCTTCCAACGGCGCTTCTTCAAACTGGAGAGCAGTATGTACGACAATGGCACGCAGACCTCCAGCGTGCTGCCGCTGTACTTCGGGATGGTGCCGGAAGATTTCCGTCCGGCGGTGGTAGAGACTTTGGTGCGCAATATCGTGCAAAAGAGCGACAGCCACGTGGGCACGGGCCTGGTGGGCGCGCAGTGGCTGATGCGCACGCTGAGCGACAACGGGCAGGTGGACCTGGCGTATAAGATCGCCACGCAGAAGACTTACCCCGGTTTGGGATACATGGTGGAGCAGGGCGCCACCACGGTGTGGGAGTTGTGGAACGGCAACACGGCGGACCCGGCGATGAACTCCGGCAACCACGTGATGCAGATTGGCGACATGGCGGTGTGGATGTACGAATACCTGGCGGGGATCCGCGCGGACCCGGAGAACCCGGGTTTCCGGCACGCCATCATCCGGCCGTATCCGGCGGGCGACCTGGCGTTCGTCACGGCGACGCACAAGACGATGTACGGGGCGCTGAACAGCTCTTGGAAGCGCGCCCAGGGGCAGTTCATGCTGGATGTCACGGTGCCGGCGAACACAACGGCGACGGTGTGGGTGCCGGCGAAGGATGCGGCGGCGGTGACGGAATCCGGCAAGAAGGCGGCGGACGTGAAGGGCGTGAGGTTTGTGCGGAGCGAGGGCGGGAGCGCGGTATTCGAAGTGGAATCGGGGGCTTATACGTTTAAGAGCAGTCTGTAGGGCCGGGCTGTGATTTGGCGTGGAGACAGCCGTTCGTTCCCAAAATGCCGCTCCTCAAGCCCGGGCCCCAATTGGCTGCATTTCTTTGACTGCGGCGGACTTGAAGGAATACCGCGAACAAGCTGAAATTCGTACAAGTGAAGTTCCTTTTCGCCGAACCGGGTGGTATCGGTAGCACACTGGATCGGGAATTGAATCGAGGGACACGACGCATCTTTATCGCAGGGACAGGAGCCGGGCGGCCTGTCCCACGGCCCATCGAAGTGTGTTTCAATCGGGTTTTAGCGCTCTATATGTCCTTTATTCACGAAGATTTCCTGCTCCACACGAAAACCGCGCGGCGGCTCTATCATCAGTTCGCCGAGGACCAGCCGATTCTGGACTACCATTGCCATCTGCCGCCGAAGGATGTGGCGGAGAACCGGCGGTTTCAGAACCTCTTCGAGATCTGGCTGGAGGGCGATCACTATAAGTGGCGCGCCATGCGGGCCAACGGTGTGCCGGAGAGCCACTGCACGGGCTCTGCCCCGCCGTACGAGAAATACCTCGCCTGGGCGCGCACGGTGCCGGCCACGCTGCGCAATCCGCTGTATCACTGGACGCACCTGGAATTGAAACGCTATTTCGGCATCGACGAACTGCTGGACGAGGGCAGCGCGCCGCGCGTGTGGGAGCAGGCCAATGCGCTGCTGGCCACTGACGAACTGAGCGCGCACGGCATATTGGGCAAGTTCCGGGTGAAGGCGGTGTGCACTACCGACGACCCCACGGACGACCTGAGGTGGCACCGCGCGATCGCGGGTTCGCCGCTCGGCACCAAGGTGTTTCCCACCTTCCGGCCGGACAAGGCGCTCAACGTGCACGTGCCCGAATTGTTCAATGCCTGGGTGGACCGTCTGGCGGCGGTGGACAATACGGAGATTTCCACGCTGGCCGATTTCGTGGACGCGATCCGGAAGCGCCACGATTTCTTCCATGAGATGGGCGGACGTCTGAGCGATCACGGTTTGAATCACGCGTTCGGCAGTTTTCCCACGGAGCACGAAGCCGCGGCGATTTTCGGCCGGGCGCGCGGTGGCCATGCCGCGACCCATGAAGAGCACGGCCGCTTCGCCTCCCACATGATGCTGCTCTTCGGCCGGCTGGACGCGGAGAAGGGCTGGACCAAGCAACTCCACCTGGGTGCGCGGCGCAACAACAACACGCGGCGGTTCCACGAGATGGGGCCCGACACCGGGTGGGATTCGATCGGCGATTGGGCGCAGGGCGACGCACTGGGCGCGTACCTGGACCGTCTGGATCAGGAGAATGCGCTGCCCAAGACGGTGATCTACAACCTGAATCCGGCCGATAACTACGTGATGGCCACCATGATCGGCAACTTCCAGGACGGCATCACGGCGGGCAAGATTCAGTTCGGCAGCGGCTGGTGGTTCCTGGATCAGAAGGAGGCCATGCAGTGGCAGATCAACGCGCTGAGCAACTGCGGGCTGATATCCCGTTTTCTGGGGATGCTGACGGATTCGCGGAGCTTCATGAGCTACCCGCGGCACGAATATTTCCGGCGGGTATTGTGCGACATGTTCGGGCGGGACATGGAGGAGGGAGAGACGCCGGACAATGACGATCTGGTGGGCCCGGTAGTCCGGGACATCTGCTATGGGAATGCGCACCGCTTCCTGGGATTGAACGTCGCGTAGACCGGGACGGCCAGGCTAGTGCGCGGGGGCCCTGGCGGGGGTTGCGGCCGCGGTGGGCGTGGCGGAAACAGCAGCATTGCCGGCCGTTAGCGACGTATTTGCGCCGCCCCAGAGCGCCTGCATACCGCCGGAGAGGTGGATGAGGATCCCCCCGGCGACCAAGGCGACCAAGGCCGTGAGCAGGCAGTACTCTGCAAGATCCTGCCCACGGTCCTCGGAATGTAAGGCCTTCAGTAAGCGCCGCACCATCGCCATAACCAAACCCAAAGTCAGTCTAGTATGAATGGGCGCAGTATGACCATAATCTCTTTCGATATGGAACTAAACCGCGGCGCGGGGCGGTATTCTCAAGAGTTCACATAAAGTCTCGCGAGGAACAGCCGATATTAGAGAGAGGGAGAACAATGTCACCGGCGATAACCAATCTGGGCGAGACGGTTTGGGACTTGCCACCGCTCATCCTGCATCCGTTCAACGAGCGCATCGCGCCTGCGACGTTGCTCGAAAGCTCCAAGGCCGCGCTCATGCTTTCGGGATTGATTCCCAACGGGGGGGCGGATCCGGAGGATCTGAAGCGGCGCTTGCTTGCCGGCCGGTACGCGGAAATGCGCATGCTCTTTTTCCTGGGCAAGGATGTATTCCGCTGGATCGATCAATGCGTCGAATGGGCGCAACGGGTGCCCGACTTCGGCGGAATGGAAATTCGCCGCCAGAGTTTCGCGGGCCTGTTGACGAGGGACCCACCCGAGGCGGTCAAGGAGAAACTGGTGCGCTGGGGCGTAGTGGATTACGTGTCGATTTTCTCGCGCGCCATCGGGATGAACGCGATGTTTGTCGAACCGCCTGCGTTTGAAACGCTCAACGAAGAATTCCTCCGCAATTACCACCGTTACCCGGATTACCTGTACCGCTGTTATATGGAGTCGGACACGTACGAAAGCCTGCCCACCGCGAATTTCCAATTCGCGCTGTACGCTTCGGGAGAATACTCGCGCATGTTGGAGACCGAGTGGGGCGGCGGTGCGACGGACTGAGAAACACACAGAGGCTGGGCCGCCGTCCCGCTTCAGTGCCCGGGGTTGCGGGCGAGTGCCTCGCCGAAGGCGCGCCAATTCTCTTCCAGGTGGTCTGGCGACTTGGTGCCGCTGAGGATGACGCCTTCAAAGCGTTTTTCCAGAATGAGGCCGAAGGCTTCCGCCTTGGAGACTTCGCGGTTTTCGTACAGCATGCGCCCCATGGCGAACGGCCGGTTGACCGCGATGGTCATGCCGCGCGCGGCGGCCTGATCCAGGACGCCCGCAAAGGTTCGTTGGGCCCAGTTGTAGGGAAATTGCAGGATGCGGCATGCCGGATTGGCAATGGCGATCCCGGCCGATTCGAGGTCGCTGACGCTGGCGCCGATGGCGGTGATGCCGAGCGTGGCGGCGTACTCCCAGGCGCGCGCCAGGTCGCTCGACGCGAGCACCTGGGGCGTAGTTTTGTGCAACTGTAAAAAGTCGATACGGCCGAGCCGGGTGACGCTGCCATCCAAGCTGCGCCTCAGTGCGTCGAGCGAATGGTCCACGAACGGCTCCGCTCTGGCGGCGTCCCAGTGCTCGCCGAACTTGGTGGCGATCCGGACGGCGGACCGCTCCCGTGGAGTCAGCGAAGTGAGGAAGAGCCCGAGGCGTTCTTCACTGACGCCGTAGGAGGGCGCGGTGTCGAAATCGCGCACGCCGAGCGCGAAGGCTCGCTCCAGCAGTGCGAGCGCCTGGCGAACGTCAGGGACTGCCGGATTGGCGAATCCCCAGGGTTTGCCGATGCCGATCAGCCCAAGAGCGAATTCCACCCGCCGCCCGGCCGGGAGCGTCACCGGTGGTTGCGGTACCACTCCAGCGTGATCCGCATGCCTTCCTCGAACGAGTATCGCGAGGCGTGGCCCAGATCGCGCACGGCGAGCGCGGTGTCGGCCTGGGAATCGCGCACGTCACCCGCGCGCGGCGGTCCGTAGAGGGGGGGAATGCTGACGCCTTCCAGTTTCTGGAGCAGCGCCCACGCCTGGTTGAGGGTGATCCGGCTGCCGTCGCCGCCGTTGTACATGTTGCCCGAGACGCCCTGGGCGCGCGCCGCCTTGAGATTGAGTTCCGCCACGTCCTCGACGAAGGTGAAGTCGCGCGAGTGTTCGCCATCGCCGAAGATGGTGGGCGCTCTGCGGTTCAACACCGCGGTCATGAAGAGCGAGAGCACACCGGAATAGGCGCTCGACGGGTCCTGCCGCGGGCCGTACACGTTGAAGTAGCGCAGCGACACCGTCTCCAGACCGTACACGCCGGAGAATATGTTGGCGTAGTATTCGCCCATGAGCTTTTGCAGGGCGTAGGGAGATTTGGGCCGCGGAGTCATGCTCTCCACCTTGGGGAGCACGTCGGTATCGCCATAGGCCGAACTGGAGGCGGCGTAGACCACGCGTCCGGCCTGCCCTTCCTTGGCGGCCAGCAGCACGTTAAAAGTACCGTTGACGTTGACGTCGTGCGAAGGCGTGGGGTCGTCGATGGAGCGCGGCACGGAGGGAATCGCGGCTTCGTGGAAGACCACTTTGGCGCCCCGGATGAGCGGTGCGATCTCCGCGTAGTTGCGGATATCGGCCAGCTGAAAATCGATGCGCGAGCGAATCTCCTCAAGGTTGTGCTCCTGCCCGGTGAGCAGGTTATCGATCACGACGACGCGCCGAGCGCCTTCGGCGAGCAGTTTGCGTAC
>JAPKZC010000838.1:0-834 GCA_026394025.1 Candidatus Solibacter sp. | reverse complement strand
CGCGCCTCCGGTGACAACGTAGTGGCTCATGAATGGAGTTGGTTGATCTGGTTTTCGAGGGGCCGCAGGGATTCGTTGGCCAGGCATTCGGCGCCGGCCGTGAAATCGAACGCTTCAAGTGATACCCAGCCCTTGTACCCGCGGCGTTGCAGGGTTGCGAGGACCGGCTTAAAATCGTAGCTGCCCGCGCCGCAGTGGCTGCCGTCCAGTTCGTTGACGTGTAAGTGGCAGATGAAATCGAAGTAGCGGTCCACCAGCGCGGCGTGCGATTCCCGCTCATCGATGGCGTTATGCACGTCGAACATGCTGCGGACCGCCGGGCTGCCGATCTCCCCCACGATGGCAACGGCTTCGGCAAGGGTCTGCACCACGTCGGACTGCGCGATGGGCAGCGCCTCTACCAATATCTTGACGCCGCGGCTTTCCGCCTGCGGTGCGACCGCTGTAAGGCCATCGACGTAGTTGCGGGTGGCCTGCTCGCGGGTCAGGCCGCCGGTGGTTTTTCGCTGGTTGGGGGAGCCGAACACCAGGACGCCGTCGGGTCCCAGGTCGGCGCACAGATCGATCAGGACGCGGATGTGGTCCCAACTGCGACGGCGCAGCGCGGCGTCTGGGCCGCTGACGTGCAGGCCTTTGGGACTGACCATTAGCCAGTGGAATCCGACGAACGTCAGGCCTTCGGAGCCAATGATGTCGCGGTATTCAGCGCGTTGGGCCGCGGTGATCTCGCCTGGCGTCTCGGCCAGGGTGAAGGGCGCGATCTCGATTCCGGTGTACCCGGCCTTGCGGATTGCCTTGCAGGCGTCGGCAAAGGGCCACTTTTCGAAGGCCTCG
>JAPKZC010001131.1 GCA_026394025.1 Candidatus Solibacter sp. | reverse complement strand
GCGCGTTGGCGAATGCACCCTGCCGCTCAGACCCCCACATGATTCCGTCGATTTCGTAGGACCGCGCGTAGTCTTCCACCGTCCCCAGCAGCCAGTTCCGGTAGTTGGGATTGTTGAAGCACAGTGTGGTGGCGTTGCTACCGTCAAAGCGCTTCTCCTGTGCCTGCGCAATGTTGGGCACGTTGGCGCTCCAAACATCTTCGAACCAGCAGATGGTCTTCATACCGCGCTTCCGCGCTTCCGGAATCACCGCCTCCAGGACGTCATAGTCGCCAAAATCCGGCGCGCGGAACTCTTTGATCGCGGTGTCTCTGTAATACTGCGGCCGCACCCTTGTGTAGCTGCCGCCCTTAAAGGTATCGGTGTCGTACTCCTGCTTGCCGTGGTCCGGCAGCGGTTGCCCGGGCACCTGTCGCCCCGCGATGCCCCGTCCATAGGTGAATGTGGCTACGAACAGCGTATTCACGTATGCCGATTGCTGGAGAACATCCAGAACCCTGTTGACTCCCTCATCGACAAAAGAGACCGCGCCTACCTGTAGGCCGATCGTCTTTGATGCGGGCAGCGCCGCCTGGCTACTTGGGGCGGCGGAAGCCAGCGCTCCCGCCACCGCATTCTGCATGAAACTCCGACGGTTCATCTTTTCCTCCCCGCCGCACCTAAGCCTAAGACATGAGGCGGAACCCGGATGGAAGGCCTTCGCGGCGCGTGGTTCGGCCCATTATCCCAGATGATCCGGGCGAAATTCGATCGAGCCGGCGTCAGGTTCAAGGCGGCGGAGAACATGCACGGAATCCCCGCGGCACGCGAGCGTGGCCGCTAGGTAGTTCGGCGGCCGCAGCGCAACTTCCGGTTGCCCGCAATCCGGAACTCACTTGCCGGCGGCTAGCGCGGCGGGCTCCTTCACCCGGATGCCGTTGGCAAACCGCATCCGCAACTCGAAGCTGGCCTTCAGCTTGAGGCTGGCTTGCTTGTCGCTTTGCAGGTCCAGTACGAACTTGAGCTGCGTTGTCATATCCGCCTTGTTGCCCTGTATGCCAACCTCGGCGTGGATCGCCTGCGCGCCTGCGACGTTGGTGTATTGAATCATGAAGGAAAGGTTCAAGTTCGAGTAAACGAACTTACCTTCCAACATGAGGTCGTATGCGGGTTGGGCCCCGCCCACCACGTGCGCCGTGAACACCAGCATCCCGGAGTTGTCGAACTTGTACGTCGCCTTGAGGTTTATATCGAAAGTCGGCGCCGCGCCGCCGGGCGGCTTTTCCAGCCGGAGCTTACCGTGCAAGTCGAGGATGCCGCCCTTGGCGGTGGTGCGATGAAGGTCCACATCCACGGCCGCGCGAAACGTCTTGCCGCTGAACCCGAGCGAGGCTTCCCACGTCAGGTCGGTTGCCACCGTTGCGGACTTGAAGACGTGGTGGCCGCGAATATTGATCGCCACTTCGGTGGTGTGGCCGTCGGCAAAATACACGAAGCCGCCGGTCACGGCACCCACGCGGCCGGCGAACCCGATGTTGACCGTGTTGCGCGTGCCGGTTTGCACCTCGCTCAGAAACACCAGGCGGTCGCCCGCCAGGTCGAAGGAGCCGGCAAACTTCAGATCGGCTGGAATGGGGCCGCTCGGGACCGACGGATTCGTGGTATTGGCTTCGAACGTCAACAGATCCTGGGCCTTGAAGGTGGCCAGCGTGTTGCGTTCCGCCTCCAGGCTCTGCGCGCCGCTGGCGCCCGCTATTTCGGTTTGCCCGCCGCCCGCCAACACCAGCTGCAGGTTGTTAGTGCTTTCGGCAATCTTGATTTCGGTGACGTAGACCGTCACCTTCGGGCCGGCGTCGGAGCCGTCGTTATTCACCAGGAAGTAACCCAGGTTGTGGTCGCGCAGCACCTCGATGCGCCCCTGAAAAGTGAATGCCGCGGCCTGGTTGGCGTCGCCGGCCGCGGATAGCACCAATTGGTTATTGCCATTGAACGAGTAGCCCGCTTTGAGCGGCGGTTGCTCCATTCCGCCCAGCGCGTAGCGAATCTGGTTGTCCGCTTCGGGCGCATCGCTGCGCCAGGAGCCAACCGTAGCCGGTCCGGCGGCTTTTACATCGGCCACTTCGCCGGTAGTGGCGAACAGCAGTTTGCGTCCGCCGATAGTCAGAGTTAATCCAGTCATCGTCTTGTTTTCTCCTCAATCGTAAGTGAATCAAAATGTCATTCGAACGCCCGTGATCCAAGCGCCGTTCGGGTGTACATACGAAGCCGAGGATCGCGCCCGCATCAGGGTAATACTCACAGAACCGGCGGCGGTCCGCAAGCCGCCCAGCTCAAATCCTACACCCCATCCGTGGCCGGCGTGCGGTAGCGAAAACAGGTCGCCCAGGCTCCGCCCGCCGTTGGTCGTCAGTCCTCGGTCATGCGCCACCTTCAATAGAAGCGTCGTGATCCCGTTCTGTCGGAGGAAACCCGAAATCCCACCGCCCGCGGGGGCCTCGGTCTCCGCCGTTGCGGCGGGCTCGGGGGCGGCGGCGGGAGCAGTCGTGGGCGCGGGGGTGGCGCCAGCAGGGGCAGTCGCAACCGCGGCAGCCGGAGTTGCCGGAGCAGTCGTGGGCGCGGGGGTAGGGGGCGCGGCAGGCGCTGGCGGAGCGGCAGCCGGCGCCTTCTTGCGTTTCGACAGTAACTTCGTCAGTCCGTCCATCGGCTCAAACAGGTTGTAGCCGAACTCGGCCTGCTCCCAGGAAAGGTTGCGTCCCACAAACTCGCCCGCCTCCACGCCTCTCAAGTTGTCGCTGCCGCCCAGAGGGTATAGCTCAAACAGCGGAGTGGACCGTGACGCCGTGGCCGCTCCCCGCGCGTAGCGCACCTGAAACTGGTCCGGCATGGTGAAGCCCCACGGCAGCACGGCATCCACGTCCACGGCATGCTTGAAGAACGTGGAGTCCCCGCCCATGATCTGCCAGCCGCGCTTGGAATTCGTGTGAAGTTGCAGATTGGCGTGCCCTGCCCGCAACCTCACGCCCTTTTTGCCCGCATCGGTGAACTCGTAGCCGACCCCCACCCGCATCTCAAAAGACAGGGCTGTCACCTGCGCATTGATCAGGTCGGCGGCGCTCGCCCCCTTGGAAATGAGGCGCGTGTGCCGCACCGGCAACCCCAAATCGAACGAAAGACTGCGCGACAAGCGGCTCTTTTCGCCGGCCTCGACAAATTGCGTCCACGATATGCCGGGACGAATCCCGCGCGCCACTACTTCCGGTACCGGTTGGAAAGCGGGGCCGAAGCGCTGTTCCGAATCGCGCTTCCAGTCCATGTCGAGGCTGGGAAGCAATTTTCCGGACCACAGGCCGATATCGCGCGACAAGGTATAGTCGATGGTCTGGAAATCCGGTCCGCCCTTTGCCGTCAGCGAATGCCTCTCGCCCAAATCGCCCGCCGCGGGCCGGCCGAACAACTTCGGAACCAGGTAGAACAGTTTCGCGCCGGAAACGCTTCCCCCGGCGGTAAACCGCTCTTCCGGATTGAGACCGAGCCTGGCGTCGAATTTCGCGTCCAGAAGGCTGATCACATAGCGGAAGTTGCCTTCGTAGAAGATCACGCCGTCCTTGCTCTTCACTACAAAGGGCCCTTCTACTTCCCTGGGCTTGCCCAGTTTCTCCGTGACGTTCTGGACCGCGCCCAGACGGGGGACGTGCCCGCGTAATCCAGCGAACAACTCGGGGTGCGTTTCCTGCACCTTTTTCGCTCCTCGCTGGCGGAAATCGTCCAGCTTGGCCTGATCCTTGTCATTCACCGCAACCTCAGCTCCCGTGAGCGAGACGCGCGCTTCCCTCACCAACCGCAACCCGGAAACATGAATCGGTACCATACCGTTGGCTTCAGGCCGCACGGAGGCCGACACCGAGGGCCACAGCGTGCGGTCGGAGTTCATTCCCCAATCCGTCTCAATCTGGGTGGCCAGGGCCCTGGCCTGAGTCGGATCGGGAAGCCAGCGCGCAGTACGGCCACAGCCACCTCGGTGAGTGCTGTCGCCACCTGCTCGTCCGTGAAGAGGTCCGCGCCTTGGGCGCCCGCGCCAGGGTACCGGTCTTGCTGGGCATAGAGCGCGGTCACGGAAACAGTGCCGGCGGAAAAACCTTTCGGAAGGAGGTCCGGCGGAATATTGAGTGGTCGCGAGATGGTGTTCCCGGTGGCCGCCGCCTGTGCATATGCGGTTTCCAGTTCCACCCGAAGGCCGGAAATGAGGGTGGTCGTAACACCCATCAGATACCCGAATGCGATTCGGTCCTCCGGCGCCGCCCCCTCCACCGCCGGCTTTGTCTTGCGCGGATCGGGCTTCCCGGATTCGGCCAGCACAAACCGGCGGGGCCGGTCGAATACATTGCGCAGAGTGTCCCGAAGGCTGCAACCAGGGGGAGTGGCCCTTTCTTCTACCACAATTTCCAGGCAACTACCCTCCCCAGTGCCCTTGCGCGCCGCCAGCCCCAGCAGCACCGCGTTCAGTTCACGCAGGAATGTCTCGTCCGCGGGCGTTCCGTCCGCGGTGGGCAACAACACAATGTCCCCCGCCTCGGGCAGTTTCGCAAGAACCCAGTGCAGTTGCACCTCGCCGTCCTTCACCAGGGCGACATTTCTGGCCTGCACCGAAAGCCGCAAACTGCCGGTGGCCCGCTGTGCGAGGGCGTCCGGCGCCAGCGCACACACCCAAAAACAGAGAATTAGGATTAGCCGTATGGGCTTTTTGCTCATTTGCATCTCTCAACGCTGCAACGCCGCGGGAATTTCCTTCACCCGCGTGTTTCCTCTCAACCGCAACGCCACTTCGAACTTGAGGTCCAGCTTCGAAGCCGCCTTGTTGGGGTCGATTTCGAGCAGTACCGACAATTGCTGTATCATACTACTCCGGTCCCCCTGAATGCCCACCGCAACCCGCAAGTCGGGAACGTTCGGCTGATTGGAGTATTGTATGGCGAATGTCAGGGTCTTATTGGCCGTATCTCGCCTTCAGCTCGAAATCGAACGGACCGATTGCGGTTTGACCGGCCGCCTTCTCCAGCCGCAGCTTGCCGTTGAGCGACAGAATGTTGCCGGATGCCGTGGTGCGCGCAAAGTCCACCGCCACCGCGGCACGGAAAGTCTGTCCGCTGAACCCGAGCGTGGTTTCCCAGGTGAGATCGGTCTGCCCGCCGCCCGCGGAATTGAAGACGTGTTTGCCGTGTATGTTCAGCACCACGTCCGTGGAAAGCCCGTCGGCAAAATACACAAAGCCGGCGGTAACTCCCTTTAACTTACCCGCGAAGCCGAGTTTGACCGACTTTCCCGGGGTATTCTGTATCTCACTGAGAAACACTAACTGATCGCGTTCCAGATCGAACGTCCCGCCGAAGTGGAGATCAGCCGGGAAATCCTGCGGTTCGCCGTCCACCACATTGGTGGTCACCGCCTCAAAGGTCAACAGATCGTCCGCGCGGAACTGCGGCAGGTGGTTGCGCACCGCTTCCAGGCTTTGCGCCCCGCTGGCGCCCCCGATATTCAACTCGCCGCCGCCCGCCAGTTCCACCACCAGGTCATTACTCTTCTCGGCAAAATGAAAGCCAGTGGCGTAAACCGTGAATGCCACGCCGGTGTTGCGACCGGTGTCGTCAATCAGTTCGTAGAAGAAGTGGTGGTCCGCGTCCACCGCGATCATACCCTGGAAGGTGAACTCGGCGGTTGCGCCGCCGTCCCCCGGCAACCCCAGCACTAGTTGGTTCTTGCCGTTCAGGCGATACGCCGCCACCAGCAGCGTTTGAGCCACGCCCGCAAGATCGTACCGGAAGCGGTTGTCCTTCTCGGCGGATTCGCTGCGCCACTTCCCAACGGGTTGCTGCGAGACGCCGTCAAGCACCGCGCCGGTGGCCGCGAACACCAGGCGGCGCCCGCCGATAGTGACCCGCAAGCCCGGCATTTCCTTGGGCGGCACCGGCACCGTGACTCCCACGATATTGATGCGCCCCAGGTCCGCCCAGGCGATCTGCCGCGCGCCTGCCGACGCCGAGTCCGCCGCATCGCTCACCGCCGCGACCTTCCAGGCGCCATCGAACAGGGCCGCGCGCAGGCCCCCCGTGGCGGCGTCCAGGTACACCACGCGCGGCCGCTCCTGCGCATCGAGCGCCAGCGAAACGAAGGGACTCCCCTTGCCCCCGGCATCCACCAGATCGAGCGCCCATCCCGCCGCGCTCAACTTGCCGTGGCGCACGCCATCCGGCCCCGCCAGGGCGAGGTGCACCGTTCCCGATTGCGGCCCTATCGCCAGCGACACCGCCGCGCCCGGCGCCACGGTGTCCGTGGTGAAGCCCGAAGCTCTCGCCACCGCGTGCTTCACCGTGGGCCCGGCGGCTTCCGTCCACACTATATGGATGGCGCCCCGGTCCGCCGCGATGCCGTTCGATAGCCCGGCCATGTCGACCACTTCGCTAGTCCAACCCGAACCGCCGCGCCGCGCAACGTGCAGTCCGGCTTCATCGGCATAACTCAATGCCACCGTGCCGCCCGCCACTGCCAGTGACAACTCTCCCGTGACGAACCCGGAGACGCCCGTGCCCGCGGTTTCCGTGCTCCACGCGCCATTGCGAAAGAATGCAACTTTGACCGCGCCGGCAACGGTGTCGTACCAGGCCACCACCGGGTCGCCGAACGAAGTGAATGCGAGCGCGGTGTGGAGACCGTGCGCCCCCGGAACGGTATCGGTGTGCCACTCGCCGCTCACCGCCTTGCGCATCACGCGCAGTGCCGGTTGCGGCAGTTCGGCGTCCGCCCAGAAGGCCACGGCGGGCAGGTTCTTGTCGTCCGACGCGAGCGACGGATACGCACACCGCGGCCGGTCCAGCACCTCCGGCACAAGGGCTCCGGCGCCGGCAGAAGCGAGATCGGTGGTGGTTGGCGGCATCTGTTTCCGTGCTCCCAATCAGGCAGGCGGTTGGATGGTCCGGCCAGTTTTGCGTATGGTGCCGTTCGGTAGCTGGTCCTGGAAAATCTGGTCGATTCTCCCGCTCGCGTAGAATTGAATGCGGTAAAACTTAAACGGAGTCGGGGACCCAAAGCTGAATTCCATGAAAAAGAAATCGCCCCCGTCATCGCCGCCATTTCCAACCCGCCATTTGTCGGTCCTCAGGAAGCCCCCGAACCTGATGTCGAACTGGGTTTCCAGATTGCTGGAATCGCCCGGGGTGGACGGAGCAGCCCGGAAAGTAGCGTCCCCGATCTTCATGGTCTTGGCCGTAACCTTGTTCTCTACCGCCAAATCCCCGGAGTCTGCCGGAGTGGCCGTCCCCACTCCCAACTTGTGTTGCACCTGCACATCGCCGGTACCGATCGCGGACACTTGCGAGGATGCGAATGAGAGGTCTCCCACGGCCAGGCGGCCGAGTTGCGTCGAGCCTTGCGGCCTGTCGGACAATCCAAAATCAATTTGGTTTCCAACCGCCAGGCGAGGGAACATTGCCGAGGCCGCGGTGACTAACTGCCCCAGGTTGGCCGAGCCTTTTGGGTCTGCCAGTTCGATGTGGTCCAGCACAGTCACTACCACCTGCGCGGTCCGCGCTCCCCCACTGTTCCGCGCGGTCAGTGTGTAGGCCGCGGTGCTGCGGGGAGACACATCGATCGTGCTGTCCTTGTCGCTATCCTTGGCGCGGCTTGCGGCTCCGTCCAGGCCAGGGCCAGAGATCGTGACCGTGTCCGCCGCCGTGGTGGCCCAACTGAGTTTGGCGCTTTGTCCAATCTTAATCTCCGGAGGTTCCGCCCGGAACTCGTCCACACGCAGCACCGGCTTCACCTTTTCCACCGTCAACCTGGTCGGTTCGTCCCCGGCAAGCGGGAATTCAGTGACTGTGATGGTGCCGTCGTCTTCCCCCACGGCCACTTCCACGTCGTGCAACAGGAAGGTGATGGTCTGGCCGCCGGCCAGCGTCGTGCCGGGGTTCGGCCGGGCCTCAAAAATGCCGCCGCCCATATGCTCCGTCCGCGATCGCAGCCGCGGCCTTGGCCCTAATCTTGATTGTGACGCGTGAAATGTCGTCCGGGTCGGTGGAGACGCTCGCCTCCACTTCGCGGATCGGATCGTACTTCAGCTTTGTGGCCATGCGCTACTTCTCCTCGTTGCGTCCGATGGCATCGCTCAATCGCAGCCATCCTTCGCGAATGTGTATTGGGGTGTCGCTCATGCGGGCATGGTGCGAGGCATCCGCCACGGGCGATTCCACCAGGCCGTTGATTCCGCTGCGCTGAATCCAACTCCAGCCGCCACTGATCTCCGCCGGCAGAGGCATTTCCAGGCCCTCCGGCTCATGCAACAGCGGGCCCACGCGGAACGTTACATCCAATCGCCGCAGAGGACGCTCCCCCAGTTCGCGGGGCAAACGCAGTACCGCGGTGGGCAGAATCCCGGTGCGTAGGTGAATGCTGCCGCGCGGGTCGCACAGCACGGTGATCCACGCGGGCGGGCTCGTCACGGCGCGCCTCGGCCAGTTCGGCGATAGTCTCACATCTTCGCGAACGTTGGCGGCCACTACATAGCTACTGTCCGCCTTGAAGGCATGCAAGGCGCGGAACGTGCCGTAGCCATCGGTGAAGTAACCGAGCGTGCCGTCGTCGTGCAGCTCGTCGTGGCCGATGGCCACCGGGAATTGCGCCTTGGCAAGTTCCCTCGAGTCCCCGGCCGCGGCATTCCATGATGGATCGGTGAGCGGCTCGCGCTCCAGTTCCAGTTGGAGCGACATGCGCACCACCGCAATCGGCCTGCCGATCAGCACGGAGAGGTTGCCGCCGCGTTGGCCCAGCGGGTCGATGCCCCACAGCGTACGGTCGATGGTTTCGATCAAGTCGTTGAACGCGCCCGCCGGTCTCGGCGCCGCCGCCAGCCCTTCCACGAACCCGCGCAACTGCGCATCCTGAATCAGGCTGGGCGATGGCACGGATACGGGGCCGGTTACCGAGGGATCCCAGCGCAGTACCGGCGCCTCGGCGCTGCCGCTCTGCAAGAGCGCGCCCAGCAGTTCGCTCGCGCGGTCGTAGACCGCCAGCGAATTGTCGAAGTGGTTGGGCAGCAACCAGCCGCACAACGCGGGAAGAGACGGGTCGTCATCCCGTTCGAAGCGCGCCTCCAGACGGGCCGCCTGCAACAGGCGCGGCGGCAGTTGCAGTTGCTGCGTGTCCTTGCGCTGCGCGCGCGCAGTAGTGAAACTCGGGTTGCCGTTCAACTGGATGGCGAGCCCGCTACCGCGTAGCGGTACGAAAGACTCGGGCGATTGCAGCCGCTCCAGAACCGGGTCGAACACCTGGCCGAACGCATCCACCACCCACAGGCGCAGTAGCCGGAAGTGGCCGGCGCGGAAGGCCTGAAAATCGTGCCGCCCCGGATTGTCGAAGGGCATGGGCGCGGCGTTGTTCACGCCCTCCAGCAGCGCCGGATCGGCCGAACCCAGCGCCGTACCGAGAGTAGCTGGCGGTACCTGGAAATACGGATTTCGGCGGGAGAGCAAGTCATGGAAACCGGTGAGCGTCTGCGCCATCAGGTCGATGGATTCCAGTTGCGCGCGCAATTCGTCCACTTGCGCCGCCGTGGGGCCCGCGCCGGTTTTCTTGGCGGCCTCTTCCAGGTCTTTCAGCGCATCGAGCGTGGTCTGCGCGGTTGTGGCGCTCAGCAGCGAGCGCCCTTGCAGCGTGAAGGCGTCGTCATTGCCGGAATCGGCAATCCCTACCCAGTCGTACTCCAGCCCGTTGAAATCCCAGCGCCTCAGCGCCTCCGTCGCGCTTTTCCCCGGAGCGCTCGGATACCATGCCACACGCCAGCTTAGATATAGCGGCGCCCACGGCTGGGCCCAACGGTCCACCGCCAGCGGCGAGGGGCGCGTGCCCGTGAAGCCAGCCACGTTCACCATCTGCTCGGGCGGGATGGCAAGGTCCGTGAAATCCGCCCACACGATACCCTGCGCCGCGCCCAGCACGGACGCCGCGATGCCGCTTTTCTCCGCTAAATCCGACTGCGCCAGCGGGTCGAGCAGCAGCCATTCCACAAGCAAGTTAACCGCCGGCGCGGCCAACCGCCGCGGCAGGTTGGCGGCGATCGTGCCGATGGAGAATGCCTCCTCCACGTGGGCGCGGGTGAGAGTCCGGGCCTCAAACTGGAACGCGCTGAGGGTCTGCTCCGTCACGCGGCAGGTGAGTTTGCCATCGCCGGTGAAGCGCCCATCCTCGCCGTGCTTGGTGAGCGAACGCTTCATGCCGTAGACCAGCACCACCGGGTCCGCCGGCTGATAGAAGCGCGTGCCCGGCGCCTGCCGCAGTTCCAGACCGGGACGCGGCGCTACCGCGGCATTGGCCGTCTTCACCGCCGCTGCCACCTTTGCCTGGGCCGTATCGCGCACCTCCGCAGCCGCATCGCGCGCCGCCTGCTGTGCCTTGGCCGTGGGCGCGAGCGCATTACGGGCAGTGGCTTGCGCACTTTCCAGGGCCGCCGCGTTTGCGGGCTTGGGATCGCTGCTCAGACGCCACAGCTTCCAGGCGCACTCGTACAACTGGCGCTGCGTCCCCGCAAACTGCAACTCCGCCACGTCCAATTCGCGCTGCCGCGTATTGAGCGCATCGAGCAGTGCCTGAAGCGGCGCGTCGATGGCCGCCTGCTTGTCTTCGGGCTTCTTGTCCGGGTCGCGCGCCTCCAGAATCTCCCAGTAGCTGCCGCGGTTCACCGGATGGAACCACGCGCTGTGAACTTCGTCGTCGAATGCGATGCGGCCGCCAGGCTGGTTGTAGCGGTCCAGCGCGTCGTACTCGATGGCCTGTACCAGACGGCCCAGCGCGCGCCGCTGGCCTTCCTTGGCGTTCTCGCTCTCGTCATCGCCGGGGACTGTGGGGCTGTCGGTAAGGTAGTCGATCAACGCCGCCATCGCGTCTACCGCGGAGTTGCCGATCGCGATGTGCGGCAGGTGCGGATTGCGTGGCGGCTGCGCCCCGCGCCGC